>CAZRMB010000350.1:0-2762 GCA_964600925.1 uncultured Syntrophomonas sp. | reverse complement strand
CACCGGCAAGAGCATCCGCAAAGGCGACGTCATTCTCGGCCTCCCCTCCAGTGGACTCCAGACCAACGGCTACTCACTGGCCCGCAAAGTCATCTTCGAAAAAGCCGGCAAAAAACTGAGCGACCTCGTTCCCGGCACCAAACTGACCTTTGAAAAGGTGCTGCTCGCCATTCATAAGAGCTACCTCAAACCGGTCGTCGCGCTGATGAACAAAGTTCAGGTGCGCGGCATGGCCCACATCACCGGCGGTGGACTGGTCGACAACGTCCCGCGCGTCCTGCCCAAAACCGTTGACGCCGTCTTCGACCGCTCAACCTGGAAAACACCCGCCATTTACGAATTCATCGAAAAAGAAGGTGACGTTGACCATGAAGAAATGTACCGCGTTTTCAACATGGGCATCGGCTTTGTTCTCTTCGTCCGTCCGGACGACGCGAACACCGCGCTGGCGGCCATCCGCAAAGCCGGCGAAAAAGCCATCATCATCGGCCGCGTTGAAAAAGGCACCGGCATTTCGCGCCTGATCAACTAACCTTCCCGCACCGCGGTTCGGACGGAAGGGCCCTGTACTCCAGTAATTTTCAAATAGTTTAGGTTCGAGTTACTGGATACGGTGCTTCGATCCACTTCGGATCGCGAGGCGGACCGGACGAGTCTATTCGTAAATTATCGACAGGCCCCGTTCATGTTTGGATCGATTGAAATTCAGTTAATGAGGGAAAAGTAATGAAAAAAATGATATTCGCAGTTTTATCATTAGTAACGATGCTAGCTCATGGTCAAAATGATGAGTGGAACATCACAACGAAAAAAACAGAAAAGTATACCGGAATTGTACTCTCCAACGGCCAGATCGGAATTTTACCGTCTGAACATGTTTTTGGCATCAAACACATAATTCTCAATAACACGTACGATCTCGATCCGAAAACGGAAGTGAGCAGAATTGTCCAAGGAATGAACTTTGGAAATCTCGAAATGGAGATTGATGGGGAGAAAGTTACCGACAGCAACATTGAGAATTGGAGCCAAACGCTTGATTTAAAGGAAGCGAAATTAACCACATCATTCACATTTAAAGACAAAGCTGCTGTTTCATATACGATATATGCTCTGAGAAATTTGCCGAATGCTGGGTATATTGATGTCAAGGTCGGGGCTAAAAACAAAATTGCAGTCCATGTGACCGGAAAAATCTCAACGCCAACTGCGGATTATCAAAAGCCAAAAAACACCTACAAGGTATTAAAAGACGGAAAAACGTCGATGCCTATACTTCAAACAGTGGCATTAAGTTCGCGCAAAAATCACACAATAAGCACTTCTGCTACCTTTGTTTGGCATGCCATCAACTCGTCGAGAGAAAGTGAGCGTCCAAAACTGCTCCATTCCATACCTTCAGAACAGGAAAACTGCCTCTCATTCGAAAAAGAAATAGACAAAGACACTTCGCTTGAATTTGCCTGGACTGCAGCAGAATGCACGGACAAGAATTTTGCCGACCCGAAGTCTGAAAGCGAAAGGATTATCATTAATAATCTGCTGACTTCCAGAGACATACTAATTCAACAGCATAAAAATCTTTGGAGTAAATTGTGGGAAGGTGACATTGAAATACAAGGCGATCTGCAGGCTCAACAGGATGTGCGATTGGCCTTGTATCATCTATATTCGTTTGGCCGGGGAGATAATGACTTAAGTATCGCTCCGATGGGCCTTTCAGTCCAAACCCCCTACAATGGACATATTTTCTGGGATTCAGAATTATGGATGTTCCCGCCGCTTTTAATGTTCAATCAAGATATTGCCAAATCGCTTGTAAACTACAGATCCGATCGGCTCGATGCAGCCAAACGAAAAGCGAAAAATTATGGCTATAAAGGAGCCATGTACCCGTGGGAAAGCGATGATACCGGCGAAGAAGCGACGCCTCCCTTTGCATTGACAGGAACTTTTGAGCATCACATAACGGCCGACATTGCCATTGCATTTTGGAATTATTACAGGGTTACACAAGATAAACTCTGGCTGAAAGAGAAAGGATTCCCAGTCCTTAAGGAAATAGCAGATTTTTGGGTCAGTCGTGCCGTTAAAAATGACGACGGAAGCTATTCGATAAAAAATGTTATTGGAGCAAATGAATTTGCAGCAAACATTGATGACAATGCCTTTACCAACGGCTCGGCAATCACGGCATTAAACTACGCCATCCAGGCAGCCGCCGAATTAGCAGTTGCAGCAGATCCTGAATGGAAAAATGTGGCTGATAAAATAATAATTCGCCGTTTTAAGGATGGAACCACTTTAGAACACTCTAAATATGCAGGAGCGCGGATTAAGCAGGCAGATGTGAATTTATTATCTTATCCACTCAGCATTGTGAATGACCGCGAAACAATGCTTAAAGATTTGAAATATTATGAACCTAAACTGGACAAGAATGGGCCGGCAATGGGCAAATCCATCTTTGCTGTCATCTATGCCAGGTTAGGAGATGCGGACAACGCCTATCGTTTGTTTAATGAAAGCTATATCCCGAATAAGCATCCGCCGTTTGGTGCGCTTTCAGAAACTGCTACGGCTAATAACTCCTATTTTGCGACCGGTGCCGGAGGATTACTGCAAACCGTTCTGTTTGGTTTTGGAGGATTGCACATAACCGATAACGGCATAGTTCAAGAAAAGCCATGCTTACCAAAAGCATGGGAAAAACTCACAATCAAAGGCATTGGACCCGAAAAAAAGACATTTGAGATAACCCG
>CAZRMB010000349.1:0-2791 GCA_964600925.1 uncultured Syntrophomonas sp. | reverse complement strand
GAACTTCCACCAGGAATTTTTGTTTGTTGTCGGGCATAAGTCTGCTCCTTTCCATTATCCGGTATTCGTAAAAGTTATACTTCAAAAGCATCATATCAGGTAAATGTCAAAATAGCAAGCGGCAGCAATCACTTTATATCCTCAGCTTTTTTGCTAATATTTGCCTCAAAGAAAAACCGCAGACTCTGCGTAAAGCAAAATCTGCGGTCAGCTATTTCTAAAATAATTAATCCGGGTTTCTTAGCGGATATTTTCTTCAGCGATGTCAACTGCACTGGTATCGCCCATGGCAATCACTCTTTGAATGGTAAAGATATCAGGCAGTTCGTTCATGATATAGTATCTGGCACTGGTAATTTTGCCTTTGTAGAAGCCGGCATCATAATGATCTTCACCGACTTCAGCCAATTTCTTGGCCGCCAGTATACCCTGATCAAGGATGCACATGCCAGCATAGATCATGGCTGTGGCGCGCAGGATACGAGTGGCATAAAGGCCCAACATCTGGATCTTGCCACCTTGCATATATCCGTTAAAGCTACCCATGATGCCCCCAAATGCGGCAAATGCTTCTTCATAAAGCTTCACGAGATCTTCAAACCCGGCTGCTTCCTTATTGGCAGCAATGAATTTGCCTACTTCACCAAAGAAGTTCATCAGCACTTTGCCTTTTTTCATGGTGAATTTGCGGGCACAGAGATCAAGCGCCTGAATGTAGTTGGTTCCTTCCCAGATGGAGAAGATTTTTACGTCGCGGGCATACTGGGCTACCGGATATTCTTCAATGAATCCATAGCCACCATAGCACTGGATGGCGTCGCAGATCAGATCCCAGGCCATGTCCGAAGCATACGCCTTGCAGAGCGGATTGCCGAGATGGAACATCAGGTTGGCGAATTCTTTTTCTTCCGGATCATCACTGTCATGGGACAGGTCGATATAATAATAGGTCTTCATGATCATGGCACGAATGGCTTCAACGCAAGCTTTCTGTTTTATCAACATGCGTCTGATATCTTCATGCTCAATAATTCTGACTGCTCCGCCCTTCATATCCGTTAATTTGGCAGACTGAACTCTTTCTTTGGTATATGCAATGGCCTGTTGATAGGCAGCATTGGCAGTGCCCAAAGCCAGCATACCGGTTCCCAGTCTCTCTTCGTTCATCATCTGGAACATCTGAGCCATGCCTTCGCCTTTGCCGTCATCACCAGGCGGGTTGCCGATCAGCCAGCCCAAGCAATTGTTGTTTTCGCCAAAGGCCAACTGTGCGGTCGCCGAACCTTTGAGACCCATTTTATGTTCAATCGCAACCGTGGTAACGTCATTGCTGTCGCCCAGCGAGCCATCCTCGTTTACCCATATTTTCGGCACTATGAAGAGAGAAAGGCCGGCCGTACCTTTGCGGGCACCGTCAATCTTGGCCAAAACCAGGTGAACAAAGTTTTTAGCAATGTCATGATCGCCGGCAGTAATAAACATTTTGCTGCCTTTGATTTTATAAAGCCCCGGGGTATCAGTCGGATACGCTTTGGTAGCGGCATTTCCTACGTCCGATCCGGCACCGGCTTCGGTGATGCACATGGTTCCGCCCCATTCACCGGAAAACATTTTGGGCAGAAATCTTTCTTTTAATTCAGGCGCTGAATATGTTTGAATCACACCGCCTGCACCTGCAGTCAAGCCATAGTAGGTAGCAACTGCCGGAGAGGCGTTAATCTGCAATTCACCATAAGCAGCACTTATAACCAGGGGCAAACGTCCTTCCACTTCGCGATCAGCACTCTGGGGTCCCAAGCCGGCTTCCATAATCGTTCCATAAGCTTTTTTAACTGCTGGCGGAGTAACGACCACACCGTCAACAAATTTTAAACCAATTTCGTCACATTCCTGGTTGGCAGGAGCGATAACATCACGGCAAACTTTATAACTCACATCAATAAATGAATCGATGTCATCCTTGCTATAATAATCGCGATATGCTTCCATCCCAAACAATTTGTCCATATCCAGCCATTCTTTAAGAATAAACAACTGGTCTCTTGTGTCGTAAATAAAATTACCTGCGCTCAATCCTATACGCCTCCTTATTTAATCCTTCAATGATCCCCGCCTTTGTTTTCTGGAAAACCTTTGCAGTTCAAGCTCTGTTACCATAACAAGGCTTCACCTGCAAAATTCATCCGCAGCAATGTTAAAACCCACTCCCCCTCACAATTTTATTTGGTAACTAAAAATTACTGCCATCTATACAACGAAGTTGGAATAATTTGAATAGCTGGAATTTTAGGAAATATTTTAAATATTAAGCATTATTTTATCACAGAGGCATATTAACAAGAACGAAAATTTAAGGTGATGTTTATTACTTTGTTGGAAATAAAATAGCGGGAATTTTAATTCCCGCTATTAAATAATTTTGTAAATTAATTCAATATTTTGTTATCTAAGTATCCTAATACCTTGTAACCCTCGTATCTGTTTGTGGTGTTATTGAAAAATACATTTTGATATTTTCCGGTAACCACAGAACCAATTTTTGAATTTTTGAGAAATATAATAACCAGGCTTGAAAAATTATTCAGTAAACAAATTATTTTTTCTTCATCTATCGACGTAATAAAATAAATTTTCTTAGAATATTTAGCCGCGGACATGCCTTTGAGCAAATCCGCGGCCTTGATTTATATTTTAGTTAATACTTAGCGCAGTGCTTCTTCCGGAATGTCTGCTGCCGTTGTATCACCCAGAGCAATGACCCTCTGAAGGGTAAAGATATTGGGAACCACAT
>CAZRMB010000348.1:0-2809 GCA_964600925.1 uncultured Syntrophomonas sp. | reverse complement strand
TTATCGCCGACAATACTGTGCCCGAGTTCTTGCATATGAACGCGGATCTGATTCTTACGGCCTGTTGCCAGGCGGATCTCGAGCAGCGAGTAGGCATCCGAAGATCGCAGGACTTTATAGTGACTGATCGCTTCGAGTCCATCGCCGGGATGTGAGCTTGTATACATCAATTTGGTTTTGGTTTCCTTCAACCAGGATCTGATCTCTCCTTCACCTTTTTCCACTTTACCCTCGACCACGGCAATGTAGGCTCTGTCAATGACCATTTCCTTCCACTTGTCCTGCAGGATATGTTTAACCTCTTCATTTTTGGCAAATAACATCACACCTGATGTATCCCGATCCAGACGATGGACAATAAAGATTCTGTTATCCGGATTATCTCTGCGCACATGATCGGTCAACTGATGATAAGCAGTGTATACTTTTTCCTTATCAGATGCCATCGATAAAAGACCGGCAGGTTTATCTATGACGATAACATAAGCGTCTTCGTATAATATTTTTAACCCTTTGACATTTTCATCATCTCTCACCAGCGACCAGTTAATTATTACCTCCTGCCCTGCCCGGAGCGGATGGTTATACAGGCTGACCGCATTTCCGTCCACCAAAACCTGGTGATGCAAGAGCAGCGACTTTATGTTATTACGGGTTTTGGCTGGCAGTTGCTCCAACAAAAACTTCATTAATTCCGTATCTTGCTCCACCCGCAAACAAGATGCCTTGACTTGTTCTTTAGGAATGCGTTTATTTCGATCTTTTTTTCCCACAATCAACCTCCGGTTAAACCTTTAAAAAAGGGGATGATAAAAGGGGTTAGTATCACTAACCCCTTTAAGTCTGCAAATATTGGCTTTATCCTAGCGACGTCTGGCCTGGAAGCAATCTCTGCAATATACCGGTCTGTCCCCAGTGGGCTCAAACGGCACGGTTGTTTCCTGACCACAAGCTGCACAGATGGTCTTAAACATGGGGCGCTCTTCTCTGCGACCAGAATTACCATTGCGTTCCTGTTTACGAGCTCTTCTGCATGCCGGGCAACGACCAGGTTCATTTTCGAAACCCTTTTCAGCGTAAAACTCTTGTTCTGACGCTGAAAACAAAAATTCGCTACCGCAATCTTTACATGCTAAATACTTATCCTCAAACATGTTTTCATCTCCCTTCCGGAAGTACTCTTGGACCTAGTTTCCCCCCAAATAAGGAGATATTTAAAGAACAAGGCAATTGAAATTGTAAAGCATATTTGTGTTAATGTCAAATGGGATTTGGTTCAAAATATTAAAAATAGTAAATTTGCACTAAATTATTTCCAAACTCACTTTTTCGGGATGACGCGGTACTTTATCTTTATAGAAATCTCGTATTTGATGCAAATCCTCAACCAGATTTCCGGTCGGATAAATAGCCGGTCCGAAACCTCCGATTTTCTTTTCATAGTCAAGATAGCTCAAAACGATCGGTACATTGGCACCCAGTGCCACGTAATAAAAGCCCAGCTTCCATTTTTTCGTCATTTTGCGGGTTCCTTCAGGGGGAATAACAACTACCAATTCATCTGCGTTTTTAATAATCTCAATGATTGCCGCAGTCAGATTAGTGCTTTTTCCACGGTCTACCGCAATCGCTCCGGTGGATTTAAAAAAAGTTTTAAGCGGGAACTTCATCCATTCTTTTTTAATCAAATACTTAATTTTGATGTTCATGATATTCAGGATTGCTATGGCAATGGGAAAATCATAATTGCTGGTATGAGGTACAGCCAGTAATACGCACTTTTTTATTTCGGGAGGTATAGCCCCGTCGATCTTCCATCCTGCCAGACCAATATAAATTTTTGAAATAAGCCGCATTATCAGCTTTAACAACTCCTTTTTAATGTAAATATCTGCTGCTCTTGAATACCATCCGGAAATCTTGTTTTGGTGCAAACTGTTTCTATTATTGCAACTTTTTATTTTTGACACAAGCTCAATCTATTACGCAGATAATATTGTCTGGATTTGTTTCACGTGAGACATTGTTGCCAGTCTTTGCATCGCTATTGTCTGTCTGCCAATCTGTGCAACAGCGGGCTTTTGATCGCAATCGTACTTTCCGGGCAAAGTTCCTGGCAGCAAAAGCATCGGATACAACGATTGTAATCATAACGGGGCGGCTGGTCGTGATTGTCTGAAGGCCACGCCAGTACTTTGGGGCTGACCGGACACACCTGAATGCAAACACCGCATTTTATACAGCCTTCCTCAATGATATAAGGTTTGGGCAAAATTAGGTTTTTAAGTAATTTTGATTGCGGTATTTTGCGTCCTTTTGAATTTTTGCCACGGTCAACATCAAAGGATCCTGTAAAGAAGCTTTCCAAATTATCTCCCAGAATTTCTATTTCACTTTCTTTAAAGCGTCCCAATCCGGCTTTCACCCCAGCTGCCACAGTTGGAACGAACTCCGGATTCACTCCGACCATTCGGCATACGGTAGCATCCAGGGCAACCGGATCACTTGAGAAAAGCAAAACGTTCATTTTCCTGGGTCGTCCCCCGCGGGGGCCATTACCCTCCATCGCCATGATCCCGTCCATGATATATAATCTGGGTTTTAGTAATAGGTTAAGATCGGCCAACATTTGGGCAAAACGATTTACATCCGGCAATTTTACATGATACTCACCTTTTAAAAGCCCCGGGATGCAGCCAAACTGATTTTTCATACACCCGGTCAAGCGCGTCAGTCCATGCGTCTTCAGTTTGGGCAGACTAATCATTCCATCGCATTCCAGAACGCCCTTGGCAATTACAAATTTCTT
>CAZRMB010000347.1:0-2813 GCA_964600925.1 uncultured Syntrophomonas sp. | reverse complement strand
TTGACAACGGCCAAATTTAGTTGCGGGATATATACACCGTCGGGAGTAATTGAATCGAGGGCGGAAATCCAGAACTCGACCTCCAAACCCTGTTCTGACAAGACCTCTCCCACCAGACGGATAAATGTTGATCGGCCTGAGCCGGGTGCGCCCTTGAGAATGTAGACCCGCTCCAGGTCTCTGATCAGTTCAGGTATAAATGTATAATATCCCTGGGTGGTGTGACTGCTGGCAAATACATAACGTATCAAGCCCCGGTTGTTCACCCTCATCCCTCTTCTCATCAGGTTTTCTTTAATATATTCAGAACGTCAACCAAAGGTGAACAAAATTGTCAGACATGATGCTATGCCCGCATCGCTTTTAATTTTCTCCAGAGAAAACGTGCTATATAAAAATATCGATCCTCCTGCCAGACCAGATAAGCGCTGACCCCTGGCTCAGGAACCGGCACGATATTTCCGGTTCGTTTACGACCCGGATGCCAGGTCAAATGAAGCATCTGGTCAGAACGCTTGATCTGCAAATCAATCTTCAGCCGAACTTGCTTTAGCAATTCCCGCAGATCTCCATAACTGTTCACCGCGCAACCGTTGGCATACATAATTATGTCTCGTGATTTAATACCTGCCCGCTCCGCACTGCTGCCTCTGATAACCTCCATGATCATTAACCCTTGATCAGCTTTGACATAAAGCGGACGCCGGCTTTCCTCTCGCATTCCCAACCAAATCACCAATTCATGCCCCAAAGGGCTGAAAACAGCAGCCAGCAAAATAAAAGCGGGTATCCGGGAAGACAGTACTGCCATTGATAAAAGCAGCAATGAATAGAGGCAAAGTAACAGAGCAGAACGACGGCTGGCTTGCCGTGGTGTGCGGGTCGTGCAAATTTCTCCGTAACCCAGCACGGCCATGACCGGAACGATGGTAAAAGCCTGCTGCCCCATAAAGCCGCTGTAGTCTTGCAGCAACGGCCACCACGAAGGCATTGCCAGCCCCGCCGCAGCCGACCCGGGAAAACCGACACTGATTAATGCCAACAAGGGGATAGGCCAAAAAAACTGCAGGTTGAATCCCCCACAAAGCTGTTCATGTCTTTTAATATAAACGACGGAAGGATGAAAAGATCCGTTGAGTAATATCAGCAGACTTTCAATCATATGCAGAACTGCGACCAGCCCCATCAACTGAGGTATGCTGGTGTGGGGAAACCCGAATAAAATATTGGCGAGGGCAATGACCCCGGCGGCATAAGCAAAACAAATAAACCTCGGCTGAATCAGCATCATCAACAGGGCGGTTACCCACAATGCAGTTATGCTGATACTGCTGAGATCGATCCCCAGGAAAACCAATAAAACACTTCCCGCAATCCCGCCCAACAGCCCCAGCAAGGTAGAATACAAGGCGGATTGAAAAGAGAATTCCGGATGACCTTTGAAAAATGACGCAGCAAGTCTCTGCTGACGTTTATTCTGCCAAAATACCAGCAGAAAAATCATTCCCCATAAGCCCATAAAAAATGGGGAAGTAAAGGTATCAACCAACACTTGCCCCATCATCTTTGAGATTGCTGCGACCAGTTCCAAAACCCCACCTCCAGGTTTACAGAATCTGCTCTTTGATTATCTCCAATGCCCTATCCATTGGTAGATCCTGTCCTTCTGCCTCAGAATTCTTGACAACATAGTCAGGATTTATACCGATCTTGTTGATATCTGTCCCGTCAGGAGTGAAGTACTTCTGGGTAGTCAGTTTTAAAGCGCCTCCGCCGCGCAGAGGGAAAACCGTTTGCACCAATCCCTTGCCGTAGGTCTTTTCTCCTACCAGCACCGCTCTTTTATTGTCCTTCAGGGCACCGGCCAATATTTCCGAGGCACTGGCGCTATTGCCGTTCACCAGAACCACCATGGGCAATTTTACGCTGCCCGCTTCAGCGCGATGAACCGTTTCCTGGCCGCGCGCATCCTTAACACTCACGACTTCCTTGTCTTCCAGGAAAATATCCGCGATCGCAATGGAAGCCTCAAAATCTCCGCCGCCATTATCCCTCAAATCCAAAATAATGCCTTTGATATCCTTTGCATTCAGACGATTCACACTGTCAGCAATTTCCTGCGCAGAACGGGCATGAAACTGATTTAATTTTATATAACCGATCGGGACTCCATCGCCGATCACTTTGTCCTCCACCGATGGGACATTAATGATCTCGCGAATAATTTTGAACTCATATTCCTTGCCCTCGCCAGGACGCAAAACCGCCATATCAAGCTGCGTACCGGGCTCACCCCGCATCAGGTGCACCGCTTCATCCTGACTCATATGAATAGCACTCTGATCATTAATACGAGTAATAATGTCACCGTTTTTCAACCCGGCCCGCTCAGCCGGCGTACCTTTGATAGGCGAAACGATCCCCAGTCTCCCGTCATCAAGTTCCACCACGTAGACTCCTATACCACCAAACTCCGCATTCAACTGCAACTCCAGCTCTTCCCACTGAGATTTGTTTAGATATTTGGAATAGGGGTCATCTAACGAAGATACGATCCCGGCGGTTGCTCCCTCAATCATCTTGTCAGTTTGCGGTTCATACAAAGAATCAGCTTTGAGCAGGCCGACAACGGTCAACAAGCTGCTCAAACCGCTGGAATTGGTAACAAAAATAAAAGCCAATGCCAGAAATCCCAGCAGGCCAAATAACGCAAAAAATGAAACGATTCCTTTAAAAAATTTATTGTTCTTCAAAACCACACCACCATACTTAATATTATTACCGGCTCGTCGTTAATATGTTACCGCAATTAC
>CAZRMB010000346.1:0-2831 GCA_964600925.1 uncultured Syntrophomonas sp. | reverse complement strand
GTCAAACATGTTAAATCAAATGCGATCGTTACTGCCAAAAATGGCGTCAGCATCGGAGTCGGAGCCGGACAAATGAACCGGGTCGGCTCAGCCGGGATCGCCTTAACCGACGCGGATAAAAATTACGGGGCAGTGATGGCTTCGGATGCATTCTTCCCCTTTAATGATACGGTTGAACTGGCTGCAGCCAAGGGCATTACAGCGATCATCCAGCCCGGCGGTTCGATCCGTGATCAGGAAAGCATTGATGCCTGCAATAAATATGGCATTGCCATGGTATTTACCGGCATGCGCCATTTCAAACACTAAAAACATCAGATCGAAGGGAGATCAAGATGGGAAAGAAATTACTCGTGGTCGGATCTGGAGGTCGTGAGCATGCGCTGGTCTGGAAACTGGCCCAGAGTCCCGAAGTGGAAAAAATTTATGCTGCTCCCGGCAACCCCGGCATGAGGCAGTTGGCTGAATGCGTGGATATCGCCGTTGATGATATTGAAGCTTTATGTGACTTTGCCATGCAAAATAAGATCGATCTTACCGTAGTAGGCCCGGAAGCGCCATTGACGCTGGGCATTGCAGACAGGTTCAAAGCGCAGGGACTGCAGGTATTTGGACCCAGTGCAGCTGCTGCGCGTTTGGAAGGCAGCAAGGCATTCTCCAAAAACCTTTTCAAAAAGTACGGAATTCCCACCGCCGATTTTGAAGTATTTGATGATGCGCAAAAAGCTCGTGAATATGCTCATAAATTATTTGACCAGGGTCAGGGTGCGGTGGTCAAAGCCGATGGGCTGGCTGCCGGCAAGGGCGTTGTGGTGGCGCAGAGTTTTGCAGAAGCCGTTGAGGCCATTGACAGTATTATGACAGACAAAACCTTCGGTGCGGCCGGAGACAAAATATTGGTGGAAGAGTGCCTGCAGGGAGAGGAATTGAGTTTCTTTGCCATCAGCGACGGGTCAGATTATCTGGCCTTGCTTTCCGCCCAGGATCACAAGCGAATTTTTGATAATGATCAAGGTCCCAATACAGGCGGAATGGGTGCTTACACCAATCCGCCCCTCTACACCGAAGAACTGAAACGAAAAATAATCAGTGAGGTTATCGAACCGACCATTCGGGCCATGCAGTCCGAAGGATGTCCCTATCAGGGAGTCCTGTACGCCGGCTTGATGATCACATCCAATGGACCCAAAGTGCTGGAGTACAACGCCCGTTTCGGAGATCCCGAAGCCCAGGTGCTGATGCCGATGATCAAAAGTGACCTGTTGCCGGTATTGGAAGCTGCGTCCCGGGGTCAATTAAAAGGTCTGACGGTTGAAATCAATCCCGGCTCTTGCGTCGGAGTGGTCTTGGCTGCCGGCGGCTATCCGGGTTCTTACAAAAAGGGAGACGTGATCACCGGCCTGGACCAGTTGAATGATGACACTATTGTTTTTCAGGCCGGAACAGCCATGAAAAATGACCAACTGGTAACCGCAGGCGGTCGGGTGATGGCCGTTGTTGCCCGAGCCGAATCCATCCCCGCCGCGATCAGCAAGGTATACAGCGAAGTGGAAAAAATTCATTTTGATAAAATGCAGTATCGTCATGATATAGCCCGGAAAGCTCTGCGCAAAGGATAATTTGCGCAGAAGAATCCGGTGGTTTTTTATGAAAAATGCTTTAGTACTGTGTTTGAATAAAGGAGTACAGCAGATGACTGCCAACAAAGCCCCTTATATAAGATTGTTTTTGTTTTTGGTTGCCCTGGTCATGTTGTTCTTTGCCCCGACCCGGGAGTTTCTTAAAATAACGTTTTTTATGGGCATTCCGTTTCTTCTGTTCTATCTATTTATGAGCCGGCAGAGACGCTATTCTCCGCTGTGGTTCATATGCGGAATTCTGGTGCTTGGCGTTATAGGATTATATGGATATATGTTGGTTCATCTGCCGGAAAGAGTGGAGGTACGTACCATCATAAGTGAAGGCGGCGCACTGGTGGCGGAAGGTAAATATGATGAGGCCATTGAAAAATATCAGCGGCTGGAAGAATTGGGTCAGGCGGATAAAATGCAGGAGAAGATCAGTTTCGCTCGTCAGGAACAAAAGGCTGAACAGCAACTGAAACTGGCCCGGCAGAAACTGACTGAAGGTGATAAAGAAGCAGCCAAAGAAATTGTCGCCAAAATTGAGCCCGGGACTAGGGCGGCTGTAGAAGCCCGCAATTTACGGAAACAGCTGGGTCTTTAGTGTAACGGCAGACAATCGTTGCGCTTATTAAAGCATAGGGAGGTACAAGGATTGGTAACCTTGAATATGGTCAAGGCGAATCAAAAAGTGATTGATTTTATGGATATGGGCAATACCTTTCTGGGCAATATCGGAGCGATCGAGCACGATCTGCATCATGCCGAATTAACGTCCCTTTTGGCCAGTGAAATACTGCTGAAACTCGGCTACTCTGAGAGAACAGCTGAATTGGCGGCCATTGCCGGATACCTTCACGATATTGGTAATATGGTTAATCGTTATGGCCATGGTATGTCCGGAGCGCTGATCGCTTTCCAGGTGCTGAGCGAAATGGGAATGGAGACTGAGGAGATCGCTATTATTATGGGGGCTATCGGCAATCACGAAGAGCATGCCAAAGGCTGTGC
Source organism: uncultured Syntrophomonas sp. (assembly GCA_964600925.1). Classification (GTDB taxonomy): domain Bacteria; phylum Bacillota; class Syntrophomonadia; order Syntrophomonadales; family Syntrophomonadaceae; genus Syntrophomonas_B. The sequence continues at coordinate 198 of CAZRMB010000346.1, read as the reverse complement.
TGTCAATCATGTGGCTGCTGCACTGACCCTGGCTGATAAATCTGATGTCAACCGCTCCCGGGTCCGCAAACATGATTTTTCAACCTTTACCCCGCGGGACCGGGTCAATTATGCCGTAACTGATTCCAAAGTTATCGTTCAGCCGGAGGAACATATCATAACCATGCAATTGCAGATCGATATCAGTGTATGCTCGGT
>CAZRMB010000345.1:0-2839 GCA_964600925.1 uncultured Syntrophomonas sp. | reverse complement strand
GTGCTCAATACGGAAATCGGCACAGATCTGCCGGCCGATGATCTGACCGCGAACTTTGATGCGGTACTTTTGTGTGCCGGTGCTGGCAAACCCAGACATCTGCAGGCGGAAGGACATGATCTCAAGGGAGTCTATTTAGCGCTCGATTTTCTAAAGGGCAGTACCCGAAGCATTTTGGATGAAAATGAAGATGACAGCTTGTTTATCAATGCCCGAAATAAAAATGTGATCGTGATTGGCGGCGGAGATACCGGAACAGACTGTGTGGCTACCGCCATCCGGCAGAACTGCAAGAGCGTTTATCAGTTTGAAATCCAGCCGGAACTCCCGGATCGGCGTATCAAGTCATCCAATCCCTGGCCGGAATGGCCGCGAAAACAAAAAGTGGACTATGGCCAGGCAGAAGCCATCACTATCAGTGGCGAAGATCCCCGGCATTATCTGCTCGCCACCAAAAAGATTGAGGGCGACAAGCATGGCCGGGTACGGGCGGTGCATACCATAGGGGTTAATTGGTTTGAAAATGCTTGCGGGCGTGCGGAACCCATGGAAGTCCCCGGCAGTGAAAAAGTATGGCCTGCTGACCTGGTATTGCTGGCTCTGGGTTTTGTCGGAGCGGAGGATAAACTTCCGGAAGAGATGAGACTGAGCCGGGATGAGCATGGTAACGTCCAGGCTGAATATGAAATATTTGAAACCAGTGCGGAAAAAGTATTCGCCGCCGGTGATATGCGCAGGGGACAGAGCCTGATTGTCTGGGCGATCCAGGAAGGAAAACTGGCTGCCAGGAGCGTGGACAGATATTTGACCGGGAACAGCTTGATCAAGTAATTGACAATGCCGGGAAATCAATAACAGCAGCCGGCCAGTGCCGGGTTCTCTGAATTTATGGAATTGAGGGAAATGATTATGAGAGAGCACAGCGGAAAAAATACCCTGAATGAATACCTGGAAATTGGCAGACAGTGTACGTATTGTCGGGCTCAAAGAAGCCAGGAATACGAACTGTGCAAGTATTGCGGGGTTTACAGACAAGGCCTGGAATATATGGCAGAGCTGTGGCCGGGCAACAGAAAGCCAAGTACCGGTGAATCTTTGGCCAGGTTTGATTTTAGCACCAAAGAAATGATAAAGTTATACTGCCAGGCCGGCTTGGACCGTAAGCAAATTGAATCCATGATGGATAAACTTGTGAGGGATAATATAAGGCTTATCGTCACGGACAAATAGTATGACCGGCAACCATAATTACAGTCTGACAGCTGGAAAAGAAATGATGGTTATCCTTCAGCTTTGCTGTCATAAGGAAAAGGAGCGTTCAGGATGAAACCAAACCGCTTTGTTGTTCTGGAAAACGGGCAGGTTTTCAGCGGTAAACCATTTGGCGCAGCAGGAGATATACTCGGTGAAATTGTTTTTACCACCGGAATGACGGGTTATCTGGAAACATTGACTGACCCCAGCTATTACGGTCAGATCGTCATTCAGACCTTTCCCCTGATTGGCAATTACGGAGTGATTCCTGCCGATTTTGAAAGTTCTTCCCCAAAAGTAAAGGCCTATATTGTTCGTGAGTGGTGTCAGGTTCCATCCAATTTTCGCAGTGAGGGTGAGCTTGACGCTTTTTTAAAGCGGCATAATATTGCAGGTGTTTATGGCATCGATACCCGGGAACTGACCAAAGTCATTAGGGAGGTCGGGGTCATGAATGCCAAAATTACCTCCGAAATCGATGACCTTGATAAAATACTGACAGAGATCCGCAGTTACCGGATCGAAAATGCCGTGGAGAGCGTCAGCAGCAGCGAGATATCGATAGAACAAGGAGAACCGGGCGGTTTTAAAGTGGTGCTGTGGGATTTCGGAGCCAAGGAAAATATCCGCCGCGAGTTGCTGAAACGCGGCTGTGAAGTGATTACTGTACCTTCCCATACAACGGCCCAAGCCATTGCCGATTTAAAACCGGACGGGATCATGCTTTCCAACGGACCGGGTGATCCTGCCGACAATACAGAGATCATCAGCGAACTGGCCAGATTGACTGAAACCGGCCTGCCGATCTATGGGATCTGCCTGGGGCATCAGCTGCTGGCTTTAGCCCAGGGAGGGGAAACGGCCAAGCTGAAATACGGTCATCGCGGAGCCAACCAGCCGGTCAAGGATTTGAATCAAGGCAAAGTATATATTACCAGCCAAAACCATGGTTATGCAGTTGTGGCTGAAAGTCTTCCTTCTCACGCGGTCATGCGCTTTGTCAATGTCAATGACGGGACTTGCGAAGGGATCGAGTATAAAAACATGCCGGCTTTTTCTACCCAGTTTCACCCGGAAGCTTCAGCAGGGCCTCTGGATACCTGCTATTTATTTGACCAGTTTATGGATCTCATGCGGGAGGAGAAAGCAAAATGCCGCTGAACCGGAATATAAAAAAAGTACTTGTGATCGGCTCGGGACCGATTGTCATCGGCCAGGCCGCGGAATTTGATTATGCAGGGACGCAAGCCTGCCGGGCCCTGAAAGAAGAGGGATTGGAAGTCGTCCTAGTAAACTCCAATCCGGCTACCATCATGACCGACTATGCCATGGCCGATCAAATCTATATCGAGCCGATGACGCTGGAAACCATCAAGAGGATCATCATCAAGGAACGCCCTGACAGCGTTTTATCAACGCTCGGCGGGCAAACCGGCTTGACGCTTTCCATGCAGTTGGCCAAAGAAGGATTTTTGGAGAAACACGGGGTCAAATTATTGGGGGCCAATCCGGTAACCATCGACAAAGCCGAGGACCGGCAAATGTTTAAAGACACCATGCAATCGATCGGTGAGCCGGTCATTCC
>CAZRMB010000344.1:0-2840 GCA_964600925.1 uncultured Syntrophomonas sp. | reverse complement strand
GACCGTACCCCAAGCAGGCCAATGCATAAACCTCAGACCAGACTCTCGCTGATAGTAAAACGATCAAGTTACACCCAAATGGCGAAGCCCACTGACCTCAAAGGATTTGACCTTGTTTACTTTTGTTAACTGCTATGCTAAAATTGTCAGGTGCATATAATATAGGAAAATTACCATTTACCATGTTTAGTTTATGCGCATATCGTAAATAATTAGGGAAGAGCGGCAGCCCCGGTTGCCAAAAAATAAAGCCCCAGGGATATGAACCAATGGCTAGGTCCGGCGATTTTCACCGACGCCCCGCTTGGTCACTGGCGATTTTAAAACGACAAGGAGGTGAAAGAATGCTGACACCGGAAAGAAAACTTGAAATCATCAAATCCTATCAGGTGCATGAAAATGACACCGGTTCCCCCGAAGTACAGATCGCCATATTGACTGAAAGAATCAACTATCTCAATGAACATCTCAAAGCCAATAAAAAAGACCATCACTCCAGAAGCGGTCTGCTGAAAATGGTTGGACAGAGACGGTCACTTCTGGATTATCTTAAAGACAACGACTTCGATCGTTATCGCAACATTGTTACCAGACTTGGACTACGCAGATAAAGAGCGGTATGCCGCTCTTTCATTTTATATTACTGCATAAAAATGCAGCCATGATACACTGGATTATCCTTTAAACCGAAAGGAGGAGATTGAAATCGTTCACAAATATCAGACAGAAATAGCCGGACGCCCACTGATCGTGGAAGTAGGACAGGTTGCCAAACAGGCCAACGGTGCAGCCCTGGTCAGATATGGCGATACAGTGGTGCTGGTCACCGCTACCGCTTCCAAAGATCCGCGGCTCGGCATAGATTTTTTCCCGCTGACGGTAGATTTTGAGGAAAAGCAATATGCAGTCGGCAAAATTCCGGGAGGTTTCATCAAACGCGAAGGACGAGCCACTGAGCTGGCCACGTTATCCGCACGTCTGATCGACCGGCCCATCAGACCCCTGTTCCCCAAAGGATTTCGCAACGACATTCATGTCGTGGCCACCGTCCTGTCCGTTGAAAAAGACAATGCCCCTGACGTTACCGCCACGATCGGCGCATCAGTAGCTTTGGGTGTCTCCAATATTCCCTTTGCCGGACCCGTTGCCGCTGTTATCGTCGGCATGGTAGACGGACAGCTGATCATCAACCCCACCGTGGAGCAATTCCACAAATCAGATATGTATCTTAGCGTGGCCGGGACCAAGGATGCCATCATGATGGTCGAAGGTGAAGCCAATGAGATCCCCGAGCAGTCCATGCTGGATGCCATCTTTTTTGCCCATGAGGAGATCAAACGCATCGTAGCCTTCCAGGAGCCCATCATTGCCGAACTTGGCAAGGAAAAATTTGAAGTGGTCACCCACGTCATCGATTCCGAACTGGAAGCAGCCGTACGCGAATACTCCGTATCGATCCTCGAAGAGGCAGTCAGAAATCCCGACAAAAAGGCCCGCGAAGCTCGCATGGATGAGGCCAAAGTTACCATCGTTCAAAATTTTGCCGAGACTTATCCCGACGCTCTGGGCGACGTCAAAACGATGATCGATAAAATAATGAAAGAAATCGTCCGCAAAATGATCCTTGAAGACGGCGACCGCGTTGACGGCCGCAAACTGGAAGAGATCAGACCGGTCAGCTGCGAAGTCGGCTTTTTGCCACGCCCGCACGGTTCCGGACTATTTACCCGCGGACAGACCCAGGTGCTCTCCGTGACCACCCTCGGACCGCTCAGCGAAGAACAGCGCCTCGACGGACTAGGGATCGAAGAGACCAAACGCTACATCCATCATTACAATTTCCCTCCCTACAGTGTAGGCGAGGTCAAACCTATGCGTGGCCCAGGCCGAAGAGAAATCGGACATGGGGCTCTGGCAGAACGCGCCCTGGTACCGGTCCTTCCGCCAAAAGAGGAGTTCCCTTACACCATCCGGGTAGTTTCAGAGGTATTGGAATCAAACGGTTCCAGCTCCATGGGCAGTGTTTGCGGCAGCACCCTGTCACTGATGCATGCCGGCGTACCCATTAAAGCCCCCGTATCCGGGATCGCCATGGGACTCGTAAAAGGCGAAGACAAGTTTGCCATCCTGAGCGATATCCAGGGCATAGAAGATGCACTGGGCGATATGGACTTCAAACTCACCGGAACCGAAAAAGGCGTTACCGCGTTGCAGATGGATATTAAAATACTCGGCGTCAGCCGCGAGATCGTATCTGCTGCATTAAAACAAGCCCGCGAAGGCAGAATGTTTATCATGGGCAAAATGATGGAAGCCATCTCCAAACCTAATGATAATCTGTCACCGTATGCCCCGCAGATGCTCCGGATGCAGATCAAACCCGACAAGATCCGCGAAGTCATCGGCCCCGGCGGCAAAACCATCCACAAGATCGTTGATGCGTCCGGATGCAAGATCGACATTGAGGATGACGGCAGTCTCTTCATCATCTCCACCAATGAAGAAGGAGCCAAAATTGCCAAGTCTATAATCGAATCCATTATTGCCGAAGTAGAAGTGGGCAAGATCTATGAAGGAACTGTAAAACGAATCATGGATTTTGGCGCCTTTGTAGAAATAATCCCCGGCGTATTTGGCTCTCAAGGCAAAGAAGGACTGGTGCATATTTCCCAGCTGGCCATGGATCGCGTCAACAAAGTCACCGACGTTGTAAATCTGGGTGATAAAATCGACGTGAAAGTAACCGAAATAGACAGCCAGGGCAGAATCAACCTCTCCCACAAAGCTGTTTTAAAAGAGAGAAGTTAAAGGCAGGGCGAAGGCCAAGTGGCCTTTTCGCC
>CAZRMB010000343.1:0-2842 GCA_964600925.1 uncultured Syntrophomonas sp. | reverse complement strand
GAACAACAGCAACAGGGAGAGCAAACTCCCCCTGCCCAGATGTTTTATAAAATTGCTTTTGTCGCTGCTTTTATTACTCAAAGCTTTTCGTTCTTTTTTCATTAAGATACCTATGGTTAAAAAGTGACTTTGGGGACTTCATTGGCTGACTCAGCCGCTTTAAAGTAGTCACGTGTTTCGAAGCCCATCATGCCTGCCCAGATCACATTGGGGAAGGTTTTAATCTTGGCATTATATACCTGGACGGAGTCATTGTAATCTTTTCTGGCTACTGCCAGGCGATTTTCCGAACCGGCCAGTTCATCCATCAACTGGCGGAAATTAGCGTCTGATTTAAGGTTGGGATAATTTTCAACCACGACCAACAAGCGTGACAAGGCTGAGTTTAATTGATCATTGGCAGCCGCTTTATCAGCTACGCCCTGGGCACCGATCAGTTTACTGCGTGATTCAGCAATGGTATTCAGTATACTCTTCTCCTGGGCGGCAAAGCCCTTTACCGTCGACACCAGATTAGGGATCAAATCTGCCCGGCGCTGCAGCTGGTTTTCCACCTGACTCCAGTTACTGTCCACTTTCTCATTCATAGATACCAGGTTGTTGTAACTGCCAATTCCACTAAAAATCACAACCACCAAAACTGCCAAAATGATGATCCAGCTCTTTTTCACTTTAACGCCTCCCTTAGTTAAGTCTTTTTTCATGATATCCGATTGCATGAAATTGTCAATCCATCAAAAACAGGAGCAAGGAGAATCGCTCCTTGCTCCTGTTTTGTTATTGTTTAATTTGCTCCTGTAGCAACATTCTAATAACGAAAGCAGCCCCAAAGCCAATTTTGATTTGAGACAGCCTCAAGGAATCCAGTTATTTAGTTCGTATCAATCCCAGGAAATGATGAAGTATTCGAGCGGTCAGACCCCAGATGATCCGGTCCTCCCAGAAGTAGAACTGTTGGGGCATTTTACCCGTGCGATAGGGATAGTTTTTGCCTCCTGGCACCAGCTCGTAGGGATAGTCCTCCGGCATTTGTACCGTCAGGTTAAGTACGTAATTTGAAGGATCCTGGTCGACAAGGTGTTGCAGGGGCACATAAAATATCTCGTCGACCTCACTGGGATTGAAAGAAATGTCCTGCGGATTATGAATAAATCCTACAAAGGGGTAAACGATGGCATTAAAAGGACTGACCATAATATCGAGCGGGGCGATCAACTCAATATTTTCGCCAGGAATTATTAATTCTTCGCTTGTCTCGCGGATCGCCGCTTGGGCTGGATTGGCGTCTTTTTTATCGATGGCTCCGCCGGGAAAACAAATCTCTCCCGGTTGTACCTTTAAATCAGCTGCACGTTTTTCAAACAGGACATGGGTTTCACCTTTCAGATCAAGCAAAGGCAGGAAAACCGCTGAGCGAAATGACTGGTTCTCACCGAGAATCCCCTGTTTGCGCTGCTTTAAAAACTCCAGATCAGGCAATGCCATGAATACTTATTCCTCCATGTTTATAGAAACTAGTCCATAGACTGTTCTTAAAAAACTAAAATTTAGGCACTTTAAAGTTACTGATCATCAATATTGCCAGTAATAATATAATGACTAATATCAAAGTACCAGGCAGCCAAGCCGCCAGCAACGAAACCAGAGCAACCAGCGAGCCTGCCAATGTGATAGGGATACCCACAAAAAAGTCACTGATATTTAATACATTAAATCGAGCCAGTCTGAAGGCTCCGCAAACGATATAAAAAACTGCAACGATGATTCCCATGGAATAAACAAAGGGATCCAATACCTGCATATAGATAAGAATCGCCGGGGCAACCCCGAATGATACCAGATCGCAGAGTGAATCCAATTCTTTACCGAACAATGACATAATATCCAATTTTCTGGCTACTTTGCCGTCCAGTCCATCCATCACAACTGCCAGAATGATAAAAATCGCTGCATTGGTGAAATCTCCATGGACAGTGCATATTAATGAAAATGAGCCAAAAATAATATTCATTAAGGTGATTGTATTGGCACAGCTTTTATTGAGAAAGTTCAGCAATATCCGTTTCCCCTCCCTTCACCTTTTCACCGGCCTTGACCTTTATAACGGCATCAGTCGGCAAGTACAGCTCTGTACAGGACCCGAAACGAATCAGGCCGAAGCGCTCACCTCGTTTTAGTTGATCCCCTGGGGCTGCCCAGCAAACCAATCGGCGGGCAACCAGTCCGGTGATTTGAACCAGCAATATTTTCTGACCATTGGCATCAAAGCCCAGATAATTACGGACGTTATACGTACCAGCTTCCGGTTTGTAGGCTGCCAGATATTTGCTGCCGGTCCTCTGCACCCACATCACTTTTCCGTCTACCGGACTGCGGTTGATATGAACACTAAACAAACTAAGGAATATCCTGATTCTGATCGCCTTGCCATGAATAAAGCGATCTTCAGTGACTTCTTCAATATCCATGATTCGTCCGTCGGCAGGTGATGTGACTATTTTCTCCCCTTCATGGACGATACGTTTAGGATTGCGGAAAAAATAGATGCAAAACAAAGCCAGTATGATTGCCGGTATAGCTCCCCAATATCCGGCAAAATAATACAGCGCCGCTGCTGCGCCTGCAAAGAAAGCTATAAATATCCATCCTTCGCGCGCAACAATTTCGTTATGATTCATGAATAAACCCCATCCCCACGTTATAAATATTAATATAACCAAACTATATGTGATTGTAACATTCTGCTTATCATTCTACTTTAAAAAAAACATTTTGTCGCTTCCCTTTATTCAACCTTCATTTTTCGTGCAACTTTTCTCGTAATCGGGTCATAAACAAAAAC
>CAZRMB010000342.1:1252-2844 GCA_964600925.1 uncultured Syntrophomonas sp. | reverse complement strand
TTAAAGTCCGAGGCCCGGTAGAAGGCTTTTTCAAGTTTCTCATCGATGGCGAGCGCGTTCTCATCCCGAACATATTCTTCAAATTTCAGATATTCTTTGCCGTCTATCGCCCCGGTCCGAACTTTCAGCATATAGATCAGGTTGAAGCAGTTCATAATCGAGTTTTGCTTGAGGTCGGACAAACAGATCAGTTGGGTGCGATGTCTTTTGGCGATTTCGAACATGGGTTGGAGCAGATGTTCCGATGAAATCGGGCCAAAGGGATTGTCCATGATCAGCACCCTGGTATCTTTGTCAGGATCGGCTCCCAGCGCTTCCATATTGCGCGTCCGGGTATACGTCATCAGGGCAGACAGCACCGAAAAGAAGACCACAAATTTTTCCGCGCCCGAGTTCTCCCGCACCGCATCCTCCCATAGCTTGAGCCTGCTGTTTTGCTTGTTCATGTCGATTTTGAATACGTTGACCGGTATATTGGCTTTGCCAAGATAGACATTGAGCAGTTCCCGGCTGGACATCAAACGGGCTATGGTCTTGCGCAACTCGTCTTCCCGGTTATCCTGCCTGGTTTTTTCCCTGACTCTCACGATGCACTCTTCAATGTAGTCATTGACTCTCTGCTGAGCCAACTCCTGACTGTCAAGCTGCAGATCTATCCGCAGCATCTGCACCGGCCGGGATCTGCCCTGCAGGCTCACTTTGGAATTATCAGATATCAGGTCAATTTCCTCATACATTCTCCGTCCCTGCAGAAAGCTCTGCTGCACCATGTCCCTTTTATTGCGTTCCAGATTGGCTAGTTGGGTTTCATAAATGGCAATCAACTCGGCCAGTTTTTCTCCGTGCTGGCTCATCCGCTCAAACAGATAGTAAAAATCGTCAAACGCCATTTGTGCTTGGTCCCAAAGGGGGTCAAGCCCTTTAAATATATTATCCAGGTTCAGATTTTTGTCCCGGTAGTCCGCTTTGCAGTTGTTGTAACGATTCCGTATTTTAGCGGCGTTTTCCTGGTTGCCGCTCTGTAAATTACGATACGTCCTTTCCCATCGGGAAGATTGGGCGATAATATCCGTTTCGGGGACAAAATCTTTCGCCGCCTCAATTGTGCTCAGATCCAGCACCTGTTCAATGTTTTCCCTGATTCTAAAATAACGGGATAGTCTTTGCGAAATACCCTTATTCAGCTCTTCGAGTTCCAGGATGCGCTGGCGGAGTTTTCCCCGCCGCTCTGCAAAATTGCCCTTGATCTCCTGGGGCGGCAGCGGGGCTTCGGCACCCAGTCTTTTCACCTCGTCCAGTGCGTTGCTAACCGCCGTGGCAGCAGACGCTTCAGACCTGGAAGCAACATAGCGCTCCTTATCCTTTATTTTAAGCAATGCATCCAAGCGGATTATTTCCTTACGAATCGCTTCCGCCTCATCTTCATCAAACCGGGTATCAGCATAGTCCTCTTCGGCCAGGCCCAGTTTATCCAACTGTTTTTGCATGTTCCGCGCTCGGGTTGTCAAGCTCTGCTGGGCTTCTTCGAGTTGTCCGATCTCCCGGCTGTATTCCTCTTTTATCGCTTTAAGCCTGATCTCCAGTTCCTCAAT
>CAZRMB010000342.1:0-1152 GCA_964600925.1 uncultured Syntrophomonas sp. | reverse complement strand
GAAAGCTGCTGATCAAATGCAAGCTGGCGTTTTTGACACGCCCCTATTCCCTTCTCCAATCCATAACGAAAATCGGCAGCATAATCAAAGCGCTGACAGGTCGAAAGGTCCAGCAGCGCTGTCCGGTGTTCCCCGGAATAATGGCCGTAGCGCGCTGCTGCCTCTTCCCGCCTGGCTTCCATCTCCAGGATCAGTTTATTCAGGTTTTCCTGATCAAATATCCTGCCCTCATAGAGACAGGCAAAGGCGATTTCTTTACGGGGCCGGGCGATCCTCCCCTGGTTTTCGACCAATAGGTTCAGATCTTCGTAAGCCATCAGCGGGATAATGCGGCGCATGATCATATTGAGGCCCACTGCGGCAATCCGGTTCAGATCCGTCCTGGACATGATAAAGGTAAAAGGAAGAATGGGGTTGCCATTCAGCATCGCCTGACGTATATCAGGTGATTGATTGCGAAGATAGCTTTCCCCGGTATCGTACTGAATGTCGAGCTCAGCCAGGGCGGCAGCTAATTCCGGAGAACTATGTAATTGCCCGTTCTTAATCGATGCCAGCGCTTCATCCGCCTCATTGCGGTTTCGGGCGGCCGCCTCGGCCTTATGTTCCAATTCCTTACTATGTTGGGTGAACAGACTGGCCAGACGTTCATGATCAAAAACCAGCGCGGAATCAAAGCCATAGCGTTCCAGTATCTCCTTGACCTGTTGTTCCCTCTTCAGATATTCAGCCAGTTCACGTTCATAATCGTTTAATGCCTGCAAGTTTTCACTCTGGTCTGTCTGGATTTTCTTCCATTGCAGGTCCATTTCCTGCTGCTGCTGCGCCAGGGATGCTTTTTCCGCCAGCACTTTGTCGTGGTCGCTCAGCACCTGATCCCTGGTTTTGATCAGGCCATTCCTGACCTGATCGACTTCAGCCAGGTCCAATTCTCCGAGGAGGTTTCTGATCCACTGCTGGCCCAGCCGCTTCTGCAGTTGCTTTTCCTGGTCACTGAAGCTCCTCAGCCGTTCTTCGAGTCTTCCCTTTTCAGTATCCAGAGATCTGCCTTCCGCTTCCAAACCCCGCCGTTCTTCCTTGCCGCTGTGCAGCCGTTCTTGGTGTTCAATCTTTTCAGCCCGCAGCGCAGTCAGCTCGGCAGCCAGCGATTGC
>CAZRMB010000341.1:0-2853 GCA_964600925.1 uncultured Syntrophomonas sp. | reverse complement strand
TAACCAGCGAAGCCGTCAATTTTGGTGATCTTGAAAATTATTAATGCCACTTTTTTATCAACGCCTTCCTGTAACAGAGCGTTCTGTAATTTAATATGACATGCATTTTTTTAAATCAGTAATCATTAACATCATTTTTTAGGAAGAATGATTTTCCAGCATATGCCAACATGGTTTTTGTCTTCATTATCGTGAAATTCCAAGTGCCATAAATTCATTTGCCTTGTTCTTAAAGGGTATTTTTACTTTCTATTTTCGCGAAAAAAGTTTAAGATTGCGCTGAAAATCAAAAAAACCAACTTAGTATATTAATTGTCAGCTGAAAAATTAGGATGTATGTGATGTCAAAAGAATCTGATGAATATGAACTGTTTACAAAAAGAGTCATGGAGGAATTCGTAAGTGTAACAGTTCATCACCAAAAAGTATTCACCGGTCGTCTTTCGCATCGTGATATCAAAATAGATGTTTCATTTAACTACAAAGTTGCAGGAGCTGACCTTTTATTTCTTGTTGAATGCAAATGTTACAACCATGCAGTTCCGGTAGATGATGTTGAAGAGTTCCATTCAAAAATAGATGACATCGGTGCTCACAAAGGGATTATGGTTACTACTATTGGATTTCAAGACGGAACAATTAAAACTGCACAAGGTCGTGGTATTGCATTGGCTTTGTTAACAAAAGAACAACAAAAAGGCGAGCTGAAATATGTAGTCAATAAAATTGGTCCAAAAGAAATGCCATTGTTGCCACAAAATAAGAACTTCTGGCAGGGGAATTTTCTTGGGCCTCTTGGATGCTATAAAGGTGGCCTGAGATTTGAAGGCATGGGCCAATTTATGGGCATGTTGGTAATTGATTACATGAATTCAAAGAGAACCAGCTAACTTGGCGCTAGAGCCGATACGCGGCCAGCTGGCCTACTCCGGCTGAGCGTTTCGTTCCCGACGACTGCGGCGCCGCGATTATCCCAAATAATTTAAAAGAAGAAGGGAAATGATGGACGAAAAACCAATATATAAAAAATGGTGGGTCTGGGTGATTGCTATATTTGTCTTCATAAAAATATACATATTAATCACACCGAACGAACAGTCAACAGTAACATTGCCTCCTTCCCCGCCACAGGTCAGTGAAAAATTTAAAAAGATGTCTTCAGCAGAACATCTATCTACTGCCAAGAAATCGATAGAGCTAAAAAATTATGTTGACGCAAGAACTCACCTTGATGCAATACCCAAAGAGTCTCCAGAATATGCTGGGGTAGAAAAACTGAAGAATGAAGTGGCAGAAAAAGAGAAAATACAAGGATTTGAGAATAAGCAAACTTCTGATGATCGTACATTGAAAGAAATGGATGAAAAGCTCAACTCTCTGAGGGCCAAGTTCAATAAGTACTATGCTACTGCGGATGATGTTAATGGGCTCATGCAGGATGTCACCTTGTTAACAGTAGCTAAAGCTGCATATAAAACTGGCAAGAGTGATACAGAGAAACGGCTACACGCAAAATCAGCAGCTCTATTACCAAGAGCACAGTTAACTCTCCGTGAAGCTTATGCCTCATCTATAGAAGAGATTTTCATTAAAACAGGCATGGATGCACAGGTCAAAGCAGTGGGTGACGGAAAGAAAACGCTCCGAATTAAATATGCCCTTATGTCACAACCTCTGATCTATAAATTCCAGAACGAGATCAAAATAGATGAACAAGCAAAGAATGTGGGCTTCTCAAAATTGGTTTACACTAATGGTTTTGAAAGCTCCCTCGGCAAATCGTGGATCGTCAACCTAAAATAAACCGGCTAACAACCGCATCAACTCTGACTGGTAATTACGCCGCGCTCCATTGCCGGCCAGTTACGCGGTGCGCTAGTGCCACTCTATTTCGATCCGTAATGATCAGTTCTTATAATCTGCCGCCATTCGCCCTTTGTAGGTGAAACAAATGCATCAACCCGCAGCTTTTTTACCTCATAAAAGCAGAAAGCACACAAGGACCGGATGAACCGGATTTATGTAATGAAATAGTTCAGGTCTGTAAAAACGAGGAGACTTGATTCCCGCCTGCGAGACTGTGTCGCGATGTTATTCTTAGGCTTTAACTGAAAAAGCTCTGTGCAGAACAAGGGGTTGCAACCCCTTGTTCTGGTATCAGACTCTTCGCGGGAATGACAGCAATAAAAAATATATTATGATTTCATCTGCCCAAAGAAAACGCATCGTCCTGGTCCATCCGCGCGGTTTTAACTGGTTTCCCGGAAAGACGGATATTACCGACATCGCCAATCGGATGGTGCCCCAGGGAATACTATCCATTGCTGCATATCTGGAAAAGGAAGGTCACGAAGTATTTGTTTACGACTGCCTCGGCCCTAAGGCTCCGGTTGATTTGAATGCACAAGCCAGGGCGATTCTGGCCTTCAGGCCGCAGATTGTCGGTTTTTCGGCGACAACTTCTTCTTTCCCTGATGCCGCGAGTCTGGCGCAAAAAATCAAGGAACAATCTCCCGCCATTATAACTGTCTGCGGTGGCGTCCATGTATCGGCGCTCGAAGGCAGGCTGCTCAAAGAATATCCTTCCTTTGACTATCTGGTAGCCGGAGAAGGCGAACTGACAATGGCGGAGCTGGCCGCAGGCTGTAATCCCGCACAGATCGAGGGGCTTATCCGGCGTGAGGGAATCGACATAATTGCCAACGCACCACGGGTGAAGATTCCCGATCTGGATAGTCTGCCCTTCCCGGCCTACGACAAGCTGGCCGGATTTCCCCGCGATTACCATTTGCCGCTCTTCAGTTACATCAATACGCCAGGTTCAACTATGATCACCTCGCGGGGCTGCATGTA
>CAZRMB010000340.1:0-2858 GCA_964600925.1 uncultured Syntrophomonas sp. | reverse complement strand
CCCAGAACGATATTGCGTAGTGCTCTTTCATTCAGGTCCATTACCCGACGGAAAACGACCTGGCGGGGATCGATATTCAGCCAGTTGCCCTGGTGAAGATGATTGTCCAGCATTGCTGCCAGCAGATTATGCGCAGTCGTAACCGCATGAATATCCCCGGTAAAATGAAGATTAATGTCTTCCATAGGTACAACCTGGGCATAACCTCCGCCTGCCGCGCCGCCTTTTATCCCAAAACTGGGTCCCAAGGAAGGTTCACGCAGCGCGATGATGGCATTTTTCCCTATCCGATTCAGAGCCTGGCCCAGACCTACCGTGGTGGTGGTTTTTCCTTCGCCCGCCGGAGTGGGCGTTATGGCCGTAACTAGAATTAATTTGCCGGACGGTTGGTTTTTCACTTTTTCCCATACGTCCAGGGACACTTTGGCTTTATATTTGCCATAAAGTTCAATATCATCTTCACTTAATCCGAGGCTTTGGGCGATCTTTACGATTGGCAGCATGGTAGACTCTTGTGCAATTTCAATATCAGTTTTCATAAATTCCATCCTCCTTGCTATTTCTTTCTGGCCGGCATTAATGGATGGCCATTTTCCTCCTTACCACTTGACGATCGGATTACGAGCTGCCTGTACCTCGTCTATGCGTTTAATAACGGTGCTGTGAGGAGCACTGAGGACGACATCCGGAGTCTCCCGGCTCTCTCGGGCAATACTTTGCATGGCAGCAATGAAATCATCCAGCCGCTCTTTGCTTTCCGTTTCGGTTGGTTCTATCATTAATGCCTCCTTTACGATAAGGGGGAAGTACACCGTAGGAGGGTGGTAACCATAATCCATTAAACGCTTGGCGATATCCAGCGTGGAGATATGGCTTTCTTCCATTTGCCTCCTTGATGTCGCTACAAACTCGTGTTTGCAGAGGCAATCGAAAGGAATATGGTAATCCTCTCTTAGTTTGGTCCGCAGATAATTGGCATTCAGTACCGCCTGTTCACAGGCATCGCGGATTCCCTCTTTGCCAAGTGCGCGGATATAGGCATAGGCTTTGACGATCACACCAAAGTTTCCGTAAAATGATCTTACCCGGCCAATGGAAAGCGGGCGGTCAAAATCCAGAGAATAATCTTCCCCTTCCTTTTTAATCAGCGGCATGGGCAGGTAGTCTGCCAAAAAGGCTTTTACTCCCACCGGACCGGCTCCGGGCCCTCCGCCTCCATGGGGAGTTGCGAATGTTTTATGCAGGTTCACGTGAACAATGTCAAAACCCATATCACCGGGCCTGGCCACACCCATTATGGCGTTGAGATTGGCCCCGTCATAGTACAGAAGTCCGCCGCCCTCATGGACGATATTGGCGATCTCTTCAATGTCTTTTTCAAACAGTCCCAGGGTATTGGGATTGGTAAGCATCAGCCCGGCGACCTCATCGTCCATCTTGGCCCGCAGATCATCCAGATCGATCATTCCATCGGCATTAGACTTCAGTTCAACCGCTTTATAGCCTACTACATTGGTGGTTGCCGGATTGGTGCCGTGAGCTGAGTCGGGAATAAGCATTTTGGTCCTTTTATGATCCTGATGATGAGTATGGTAAGCCTTAATGATCATGGCGCCCGTCATTTCGCCGTGGGCACCGGCTGCCGGCTGCAAAGTAAAGCGATCCATACCGGCTATTTCACGCAGCATTTTTTCTGTCTCTGACATTAGCTGCAGGCACCCTTGTACTGTGCCGGCCGGCTGATAGGGGTGAACATGTGCAAAGCCCGGCAAACGTGCAGCCCATTCATTTATTTTGGGATTGTATTTCATGGTGCAGGATCCCAGCGGATAAAATCCGTCATCCACTCCATAAGCTCGATGAGACAGTTCGGTATAATGCCGAACGGCTTCCACTTCACTGAGTTCAGGAATAAAGAGCGCATTCTGCCGCAGGTATTCCGCAGGAATGGAATTTCCCAGAGGACTCAGATCTATGTCACAGGGCGGCAGCGCAAAAGCATTGCTGCCGGGAACGTTTTTTTCATTAAGAAGTTTAGGCACTTAGTTCACCCCCCAGGATATCGATCAATCGGTCAATTTCAGATTTACTTCTCTTTTCCGTAAAGGCCAGTATGAGCCCGTCCTGAAGTTCATATCCGCCGATGATCCCGTTTTGCAACAATTTTTCATTGATTGCGGACGGATCTGCGCAGGCAACAACAAACTCCCTGAAAAACGGCCGGTCATATTTTAGTTTGAGACCTCTTTCCAGCAGACTGTCCCTGGCATAGAGCGCCAGTTGATGTGAGCGCAGTGCAATTTCCCGCAGTCCCTGCGGACCGACAAGAGTAAGATAAATACTGGCGGTCAGTGCATTGAGCGCCTCGTTGGAACAGATGTTGGAGTTCGCATTTTCCCGGCGTATATGTTGTTCCCTGGCTTGCAGGGTCAACACGAATGATCTTTTGCCATCACTGTCCAGTGATTGTCCCACAATCCGTCCGGGGATCTTACGCATGTTCTTCTTTGATACAGCCATAAAGCCAAGGTAAGGTCCGCCAAAGCTCAAAGGATTGCCGAGGCTCTGCCCTTCTCCCACGACGATGTCTGCTCCCCACTCTCCGGGACTTTTCAATATGCCCAGAGAAATTGGGTCGACGGCCATGATCAACATGCCTTTTTGGCCATGTACGGCTTCCTCAATCCTTCCGATTTCCTCCAAATTGCCATAGAAGTTTGGCTGTTGAACGACCACCGCTGCAGTCTGTCCATCAATCAAAGATAATA
This sequence comes from uncultured Syntrophomonas sp., assembly GCA_964600925.1. Classification (GTDB taxonomy): domain Bacteria; phylum Bacillota; class Syntrophomonadia; order Syntrophomonadales; family Syntrophomonadaceae; genus Syntrophomonas_B. The sequence continues at coordinate 90 of CAZRMB010000340.1, read as the reverse complement.
GCGCCTCAATATCGGTAACTCCATCTTTGGCCGGGGCGGCAACGATATCCATATGTCCTGATTTGGCATCAGTTTTCATGGTCTGCTGAT
>CAZRMB010000339.1:0-2875 GCA_964600925.1 uncultured Syntrophomonas sp. | reverse complement strand
TCCGCTGTTGGATTTACGTTTCATTCATTACCAAATATTGTAGCATAAAAAATCGACTGAATTATATTCAGCCGATTTTCCAAGACTTATGGAGAGTATAAGATTTGCTGCATGAACATATTGTGATCATATTCAACCGCTCTTATTTGGTCAGCTCACAAAATAGGGTATTATATAATCTAAAGATACAATATGATTCCTTTGCGTAAACAGAGCTTCTAAGCGGAGGTGAATTAAATTTTAAAAGTCTTTTCCGGTGATATTATTTTTTTATTATGGAGGAAAAATCAATGCAAAAGGAAAATGAACGCAAACCGATAGCACCATATATAGCCATAGGCCTTTCCACTGTCGTCTACGGTATTAGTGAGAGAAAGCATATTGCCGCCAATCTAAATATTATAGAAGACTGTATCGTGGGTGCGATTGAAACCGTAAACATAAATATGCCGGTCAAAATCGTAGCTTTGCCTGAGGGTGCGCTGACCGGATTTACGGATGAAGTGTTCGATATTCCTCATGTTATCGCCGCCCGGGAGCTGTTTATCGATATTCCCGGGGAAGAAACCGAACGTCTGGGAAAACTGGCTCAGAAATATAACACCTATATTATCGCCCAGTGCAAAGCTCGCTGGCCCGAGGTAATGAAAGACCGCTTTTTTAATACCCTTTTCATCATCAGCCCGGAAGGAAAAGTGGTTCATAAAGCTGCCAAAAACCACATTTGGTGTCGGGAGCGCTCCTGCACTCCTCATGATGTATATGACCGCTGGGTAGAAGTATATGGAGATGACATAGACGCCTTCTATCCGGTTTACAGATCCGCCGATATCGGTAATATTGGCACCATCTGCTGCAGCGACGGCGAATATCCGGAAGCGGTCAGAGCACTGGCCTTTAACGGCGCCGAAGTGGTTTATCGTCCCAGCGAAGCCATGCCGATGACCGGCAGCGGGTATCCCGGTGGAGGCAGCTGGCTGATCCAGAACCGGGGGCATGCCGAATTCAACTCTGTTTACATGTTATGTCCCAATGTCGGCCCGGTATTTATTCATCCCAGAGTAAAACATCCTTTCAATGTAGGCGGAGGCAACTCCCATATCGTTGATTATCGTGGTGAGATCATGTCTTATTCCGCATCCAATTATAATACCATCGTAGCAGCTGTAATTGATATTGAAGCACTGCGCCAGTTCCGGGTGATGAATCTGAACAGCAATTGGACCAAGGATTTAAGAACGGAAATATTTAAACGCATGTACGAAAAACCGATTCATCCCAAAAACTTATGGATGGAACATGATCCGGTTCATCATGCTGAAGCAGATGACATATACCGCGCCAATATTGGACGTTTATTGGAAAGGGGCAGCTATACCGCTCCTTATCATCAATTCCCCGGTGCGCAATGCCAGTCTCCGCCAATGTCGGAAGCAGAATGGAGAGATACCAAATCACTTTGGGATAATTGGGCTTTCGATGAATAAAGCATGCCTAGACAAAAGATAACAAAATAATTGACCCAAAAATTCAAGCCCATACCTTATAAAAAAGTGGTATGGGCTTGATTATTTAAGATTTTGTGTTTTCCCCGGCAAATACTTTTACCAGGTCAGATTTTTGGAATAATCCCCTTTATTAAAGCTGAGATCGTTGCTGCTTTCTTTTTTTCCATTGTCTCCAGGTGACCGCGATTTCCTCATAGTCATCCAGCTCTGTCTTGAGCAATTTATGAATTGGCGCATTGTGAGGTGCATTTTCAATAATTTCCGGATTTTCATAGCACTCTTTTGATATCTGCCGCAGGATGGCCAGATACTCGTCAATGTCATCTTTGCTGTAGGACTCACAGGGTTCAAGGGTAAACGGTTCGGGAATGATCCAGGGATGATGGGACATCCAGTAATGCTGCAGGCCAAAATCCACCATACGTCGCTGTACATCTTCCGTCCCGAAGCCGGTTTCTTCTTTCAATTTCTCCCAGCTGTAACGGACCTGCTCCATCCTCCGTTTGCCTTCGGCATAATGAATGACCGCCCCAGGAATCTGGGCAATGTGCTTGCACATATACTGATTGTTCAATACCGAGATAACCGACGCTTCTTTTAAACCATCCGCACCCATCTGCATGATCCACATATAAGCCTTGAGTACAATGGGTGCATTGCCAAAGAAGGAACGAACCCGGCCTATACTCTGAGGGCAGTCATAATTCAGAGCGTATTGGTTTCCGTCAAACGTTACCCGGGGAATCGGCAGATAAGGCGCCAGGAATTCTTTTACCCCGATCGCGCCGACGCCAGGGCCCATGCAACCATGAGGTGACGAAAACGTCTTGTGCAAATTGAAATGGCATAAGTCAAAGCCGGCTTCCTTGGCCCGGGCGATTCCCAACAGCGCGTTGGCATTGGCCTGATCATAAACACAGAGCGCTCCCGCTTCATGCGCGGCATCCGTATATTCTTTGATCCGGGGATTATAGATACCGGTATCCTCGGGGTTGGTAATAAATATGGCAGCTGTTCTGCTGGATACAGCAGCTTTAAACGCCTCCAGGTCCGGATAGCCGTTTTTATCCGGCATCAGGGTAATGACTTTATACCCGGCAGTGGCCGGGCTTCCTGCATCACAGGGGTGAGAAAAAATAGTCGTAATGATCTCATCCCGCATCGAATCTCCCCGCGCTTCATGATAAGCCCGCACAATACTGGCATTAGCCAGAACTCCCTGGGCGCCTCCTCCGGCCTGGAAAGAAAAATGATCAAGTCCTGATATTTCTCTCAGAAAGCCCTCCACCTTGTGATAGACCTCCAAAACACCCTGTAAGGTAGACACCGGCTGAAGCGGGTGTATTTCAGTTATATTCGGATTGCGC
>CAZRMB010000338.1:0-2878 GCA_964600925.1 uncultured Syntrophomonas sp. | reverse complement strand
CGGCGGGTCCGGTCCCGAAGATCCAATGGGCAAATACCGTGAACAAGGAAAGATCTGCCACCGCCGATATCATGGAAGAAAGACTGAACTTGAATATATTTAAATAGATAATCAATGAATCTTTGACCGGGTGAAAATGGGAAGATTTGTTTTCCTCCAGATAGATGGTATCGATCGATTCATAAAGAAACGGGATCCGTTTGCGTGCCATTTCCAGCAGCAGGTTCATTTCATATTCATATCTGTTGCCCGGTACAGCCAGGCAGATATCTGAATATCTTGCGGGGATCCCTCGCAGCCCGGTCTGGGTATCCGCACATCGTCTGCCGGTACTCAATAAAAATGCCAATGAGGTAATGCGGTTTCCCCACCTGCTTTTAAAAGGAATGTTTTCGCCATTGAAATCGCGTGTCCCCAAAACCAGTTTATCCGGATTTTTCTCCAGTAATTCCGCCACTCTCAAAATATCCTCGGCGGTGTGCTGTCCGTCGGCATCAGCGGTAACATAGCCGGCACCATCAGGATAATGGGCCGCTGCAAATTGAATGCCCGTCTTAAGTGCGGCACCTTTGCCCATGTTTTGGCCGTGGACGCAAACATCACATTGAAATACGGATTTCAAGATCTCAAAAATATTTGCATATTCCTTACCGCTTCCGTCATTTACAATGATGGTCTGCAGGTTATATTTCTTCAGATTTCCGACCAGCGCGACTAGTTTCCCATCAGGGTTCAGCGCAGGAATAATAACGATTGGTTTCATTTTTACACCTCCTGTTTGTCTTGGTAGCCTCTATCATAATGACCAATGCTGAAAGTAGTCTGAAAAAATTTTCATCTATTTTTAATCTACCGGTAAAAGTTTTGTTATATCTTTTTACCCATATCTGCATTATGATAAACAGAAAAAACGAGGTGCACGATGGAGCAGATCATCTCACTTTTCTTTATATATGCATTCCTGGGCTGGTGCACAGAAGTAGTCTATGCCGGGGTCAACCAGGGCGTCTTTGTCAACCGCGGTTTCCTGAACGGCCCGCTCTGCCCGATTTACGGGTTCGGGGTGCTGACCGTGCTGCTCATCCTGGAGCCGCTGCGCGCCAACCTGCTGCTGCTTTATGCCGGCTCGGTGGTGCTGACCTCCCTGCTGGAGCTCATCACCGGGTTTTTGATGGAAAAACTCTTTCATCAAAGATGGTGGGACTACACCGATGAACCTTTCAACATCGGCGGCTATATTTGCTTGAAATTCTCATTACTGTGGGGAATCGCCTGTGTGCTCATCGTGGATGTCATCCACCCGCTGATCGCGCACATGCTCTCCTTCGTCCCCACGCAAATAAATGTCCCGGTCCTGGCAGTTTTTACCGCGATTTTCATTACTGATATCGCCGTCACGGTCGCCACCGTCGCCAAACTCAATCAGCGCCTGCAGCAGATCGACGAAGTGGCTCACGCCCTCAGAATGATTTCCGATACTATCGGCAGCGTGGCCGCCGATGGCAGTATTGCTGTGGCAGATGCCAATGAAAAACTCAGAGCAGAACTAAAAACCAGAAGCAAGGAACTGAAAGCCAGACGCGAAGAGCTGATCGAGCTGATGCATGCAGAACAAAAACGCTTGCTGCATGCCTTCCCTAATATCCAGTCCAGACTGCATCGGGAAACGATGGATGAAATCAAGGCGCGCGTGCGGGAGAAGCTGGAGGAACGGTACGGCGGGAAGCTGCCGAAGAGATTTGGAAGATAAGATGTTATTACATAAAGTCGTTTGAAAAAGTGTATAGTTTTACACAAAAGTCGTTTGAATTTTTGTTTTATCGTGTATGAGTCCTCGTTTGTCTGCATTTGCCAAAAAGAATTACCTGACTAATGTCTTACGCTATAATGGAATCAGCAGAAGAACCTTCGGAAGGAGATGTTTGAGAAATGACCCGTACCAAAATAACGCTGTTGCTGTTCATCGTTGTTACGCTCGCGTTGCTTGGCCTGTCCGGCTGCGGAAGCAAAAGTGTGCAGGATCAATCGCAGAGTATCCGAGATTATGGTTCCCAGGCAGACTCAGCCGCCCCGTCAAATGAAATGAAAGATGCAGATTCTACCGGCGGAATACCCGCCTCGGATCGCAAGGTCGTGCAGAATGCCGAGGTAAGTCTGAAGGTACAAGATGTCGCGGTGGCGGCAGATAAGATCACTGACCTTAACCAAACCAATGGCGGCTACGTCATCAACAGCCACATTTATCGCAATGGTGAGCAGATATCCGCTGATCTTACCCTTAAAACTCCCGAGCAGAAGCTCTCCAGTTTCATCGCCAGCATTGCAAAATTCGGGGAAGTCACCGACAAACTCGTCTCTTCTGAAGATGTCACCGAGGAATATTACGACGCCGAAGCCCGGTTAAAAGTAATGCGGGCCAAAGAAGAACGGCTCCTCAGTTTACTGGACAAAGCCGGCAGCATAACAGATATTATCAGCATCGAAAACGAACTGGGGCAAACCCGAAGTGAAATAGAAGTGTTAACCGGCCGGCTTAAATATCTGACTAATGCGGTTGATTACAGCACGGTTCATATAGCCCTTGTCCAGGCCGTCCCCGGCGCGATCAAAACGCCGCAGGGAACCATGGGCAAAGCAGTGCAAGGGCTGATTTCCAGCCTTAACAATATGATCAATTTCGGCAGCAATTTAATTGTAGGCCTGTTCGTAGTACTGCCCTGGCTGTTGCTGATCCTCATATTGGTCCTGCTATTTCGGTATTTCTATCGCAGAAGGAAAAAATAAATAAGCGCAGAAAAAAATAGGCTATCCTAAAAGGGAGGCCACTGAAAAAGTCTCTTAAATGTGTCATGCTGAGCGTTAGTGAAGCATCTCATAA
>CAZRMB010000337.1:0-2881 GCA_964600925.1 uncultured Syntrophomonas sp. | reverse complement strand
GCAGATATTCAGCCTGGCTGTCATTATTGTCAACTGCCAGAACCATACCGGAAAAAACCTTGCCGTCGGGAAAACCAACCAGCCGTCCCATGAGCAGCAGCGGCTTTTCCTCCAGATCAGCATCCAGTCTTTCCTTGAGAGTGACCTGATGCAAGGTCTGAGAAAATATATCCCTCATTTCCAGATAATTGTCTCCGATGCAGGTGGGTTCATAGACTGACAAATAGGAATCTGACAATGCTTTCAGGCATTCCTGCAGGGGTTGGGGCATAAATTGCTGATGCTCATCGAGGTAAACGGCGGCAAAAGTTTTACCGTCTTCATCACAACGGTCAAACCACAGCCAATCGGAGAAGAGGGATTCCTGCTCGTTGGTCATTTGTTTGCTGTAGGTAAAGTGCAAAAAGTTTTGTTGGGAATCTTTGCGGATTCTTTTGATATTGGCTTTAAACGCATCATCCAGTTTTAATTTGACGGACGAGATCATCTGGCTGCAGCGGGTAAAAAGGTCAGCGGTCGGCGCTTCCTCCAGTATCATACAGCAGTGTTTGTATTTCTTGCCGCTGCCGCAGGGGCAGAGGTCATTACGTCCGATTTTGTTTTTGCCCATCGCTTCATTCCTCCAACAGGTTTTTTACTCGCTCATAAACTGATGCATCGAAAATAGTTCCGGTGCTCCGCCGGTATGTAAAAACATAACGTTTTCGCCGGCTTTAAAACGACCATTTTGGATCAGATCGATCAGACCTGCCATGGCTTTGCCGCTATAGACCGGATCCAGCAGGATACCTTCCGTACGGGCCAGCAGTTCGATCGTAGTGCGCACCCGTGGATAAGGGATGGTATAGCCTTCACCGATATATTCATCATAAATTTCCATTGGATCAAATGCAGGAGCGGGCAGATCCAGATACTGCAAGGTATCCCGCGTCACATGGCAGGTTTCGGATTCGCACCAGCCTTTGTCGCCGCCCACTGAAATACCTACAACAGGGATTCTGTTTGCATCAAGCTGACTGCCCAGATAAAGACCGGCATAGGTTGTGCTGGTGCCAATGGCGGTTATGATTCCGGCCAGATCAAAGGGAAATTGCTGTTTGATTTCCTGATAGGCCTGCATATAAGCGATTGTGCCCAGGACCGTATGTCCCCCGGCAGGGATGACATAGGAACGCTTATCCTGCTTCAGATTGTCAGCCGTTAAACGCGCCAGGGTGTCTCCCACCTCCCGGTTGCGAACACAAAAAGTCTGGGCTCCCAGAATCTTGTCCAACAGATAATTGCCCTGGGCTTGTTCCGGTTTTTTGCCGGTCAGGATCAATTGACATTCCAGTCCCAAAAGAGCTGCCGCAGCCGCAGTCTGCCGGGCGTGATTGGAAGAGACTGCTCCGAAGGTGATAATCACATCCGCCTCCTGGGCTAGTGCATCTGCCAGTATATATTCCAGTTTGCGAACTTTGTTGCCCCCCAGGGCCAGCCCGCTTTGATCTTCGCGCTTGGCAAAAATGCGGGGTCCTCCCAGAAAATCACTGAGATTTTTAAGTTCCTGCCAGGGGGTCGGGAAAAAGCCCAGGGATACACGCTCAATATTGCTTAACACCAAAGCGTAAGCCTCCTTTACGTCAGTGCCTATAGCATAGTATACCAGATTGCAGGGGAATCTTGAGCGCTATTCAGAGTTTGGTTGGCAGTACCGTCAGCATTCTGAACCAAGGTTTCATATGTAAATGCCGATTTATGATAAATTATCTTTTTTGCTTTATTATGTTATAGTAAAATAATCAAAGAATTCGGCAGTACCTGCAGGAAAATCTGCTGCTGTGAACGGGAGATGGGATAATGGATATCAAAAAGAACCTGCCCAGAATCATACTGGCAGTGGTGTTCTTGATCGCTATCATAATTTATGCTGAAGTCCGGGGAGCTCAGATCATTCCCACTTTGCTGGGATTTGCACTGGGTGGATTCATAATGTATGTATTTATTAAAAAGGTATTGAAAAAATAATAATCAGATTTGAATATTTCCATAAAGCGAGAAACTTGCTTTGCAGGGGAAAAATAAAGTAGAATTTGGCTACTATTATCAGGAAGTTTTATTTTAGATAGAAATCTTTGAGGAGGCTGACTGGCGTGTCAACAAGTAATTTACCCAGTGTTTATGACCCTAAAGACGTGGAGGGCAAGTGGTATGACTTCTGGAAGCGTAACAATTATTTTGCCCCCGATGACGATAAAAACAAAAAAACCTTTACCATCGTCATGCCCCCGCCCAACGTAACCGGGCAATTGCATTTGGGACATGCCCTGGATAATACGTTACAGGATATACTCACCCGCTGGCGGCGCATGCAGGGTTATCGCACCCTGTGGCTGCCGGGTACCGATCATGCCGGTATTGCCACGCAGGCCAAAGTGGAAGAATCTCTGGCGGCGGAAGGCTTAAGCCGCTATGATCTGGGCCGGGAAAAATTCCTGGAACGGGTCTGGGCGTGGAAACATCTTTATGGCAGCCGCATCACCGAGCAGTTGAGCCTGATGGGTTCCTCATGTGACTGGAGCCGGGAACGGTTTACCATGGACGAAGGCTGTTCCAAAGCGGTGCGGGAGGTCTTTGTCAATCTCTATGAAAAAGGGCTGATCTATCAGGGCAATTATATTATCAACTGGTGCCCCAAGTGCCATACGGCCATTTCCGATATTGAAGTCGAGCATGCCGACAGTGACGGTAACCTCTGGCATATTAAATATCCGATCGAAGGCAGCGATGAATTTGTGGTGGTGGCCACCACCCGACCGGAAACCATGCTGGGGGATACCGGTGTGGCCATTCATCCGGAAGATCAGCGCTATGCCCATCTGATCGGCAAAAATGTCATTCT
>CAZRMB010000336.1:0-2881 GCA_964600925.1 uncultured Syntrophomonas sp. | reverse complement strand
TACCGATCAAGATCCCTTAGTAAATTTTTATGGAAATTCATATTATTTATTCACATTTGTTCATTTTGACCGCAATTTTTGGAGCTTCCGGCATGACGATGACCCTGGCCTGCTCTCCATGACGCTCGAAAGCATACTGCAATGCTTCCTCCATGGTGTGCACCGGTTTCAGGAACAAATCTTCGGCCTGCTGGTCAGTCAAGGAACTCAGCAATAGAATTTCTGCCTGTTCAAGAATCCGGCAAATGGCAAAAGCCTTGTGCCCGCCCAGCTCAAAATGGCGGCTGAACCTGTCCATGATGTCCTGTGGACACGATGCTGCATCGATCCAGTCGGCAAATTTATCTTCACCCAGGCCTTCCTTGCATTCCGCCGCCAGAATGATGGTCCCGCCCGGCTTGACCGCTAAAACTGCTGCGTCCATAGCCTTTTGGGCCTGGTACATGTTGATATCCTTGGGATAACCGCCGCAACTGGCAATAACAATGTCTGCCGGCGCATCGATCTTCAGCACACTCATCTGTTCGGCATATTGTACTGCCTTAAGCCACGCCGCCTCCACATCACCGCTGACACAACAGGCAATTTCATGATGGCTGTGCAGAACCACATTGACAATAAAATCAACTCCAGCCTTACGGGCCGCTTCCACCATCAGATCACTGACCGGATTGTTCTCATAGTTGCCCAGACAAGCCCGGGGATCACTCATCATTTTATGATTGGCTTCGATGACCGCGCGAGCAGCAATACCAGGCAGGATCGATTTTCTCCCCCCGGAATAACCGGCGAAATAATGCAGTCCCACAACTCCTGTCGTAATCAGCAAATCGGCTTCAGCCACCGTGCGGTTGATAATCAGTTCCATGCCATTGGACAGAAAACCCAGAGACTTGAGATCATTATCACAGTCATGATTAATGATCTTAAATTTGCTGCAAATTTCTGCGCCAAAGATAGCCAGATTGTCTTCCTCCGTATGGGCGCGGTGGATCCCGGTAGCGATCACCAGCGTGATCTCTTGATCCGGAATACCGGCGTTGTTTATTTCTTTCAGCAAAGGCGGCAATATCAATTCGTAGGGAGTGGGACGGGTAATATCATTGACCACGATCACTGCATTGCGGGCGCCTTTGGCGGCAATTATCGCCTTCAGTGAAGGACTTTGCACGGGATGAGCCAGAGACTCTTCCACCATCTCCATTCCGCCGCCGGAGTTCTCTATATGACGTGGTTGCAATATAGCAGCCAAATTTTTTTCATCCAGCTGCAGTTGTAAATGGCCGTAGCCATAGGCTAATTCAATCACGAAACCATACCTGCCGTTTCATTGTTTTCATATATTATACCGTAAGTATTTACTTAATTATAATCTATAACTGTTGCTCTTATCTGAGGTTTATGCATTAGCCCGCTTGGGGGCCCCATGTATACCAAACTTTTCATAAGGATATTTTGACGATTATGATATAATATCGAAGTAATAAAACAAGTTGATAAGTAAGCTTTTAAGGAGTGAAGATATGGATTCCGCAGCAATCAGAAAAGAACTGGTCAAAATGCTGGGTAAAGATAAGGTTTTAACGGAACAACTGGACTTGATGTATTATTCCTATGACAGTTCCTTTTTGACCCAGATGAAACCTGCCGACCCCTACGCGGTGGTCTTCCCGAAAAGCACCGAAGATGTACAGCAGATAATGCGTTTTGCCTATGAAAACAATATAAATGTCATTCCCCGCGGTGCCGGCACGGGTGAAACCGGGGGCTGCATTGCGGTTGAAGGTGGAATCGTTCTGGATCTGTCCACATGGGATGAGATCGTTGAAATCGATGCCAAAAACATGCAGGTCATTTTAAGACCAGGCGTCATCCATGCCAAATTAAACGAAGAGCTGGAAAAATCCAATCTCTTCTTCCCGCCTGATCCGGGCAGCAGCCTAATGTGTACGGTGGGCGGTATGGTTGCCAATAACGCCAGCGGCTTGCGGGCAGTCAAATACGGCACCACCGAACAATATATATTGGGTCTGGAAGTTGTAACCCCTTGCGGCGACATAATTTATACCGGCGGCATGAAGGCACGCTGTATCAAGAACGTCTCCGGACTGAATCTCACCAAACTAATGATAGGCTCTGAAGGAGTCCTGGGGGTTGTCACCCAGATCCGTCTGCGGGTCTGGCCCAAACCGAAAGCTCGCGGTATTGCCATGGCAGTGTTTGATAATCTTGATGATGCTCCGGCTACGGTATTGGATATTTACCAGGGCGGCTTGCTGCCGTCCGGGATCGAAATATTGGACAGTTCAGCCATTAAAGCGGTAAATGAATTTAAACCGGAAATCAATCTGCCAAATTGTGAAGCCATTCTGCTCTTTGAAGTTGACGGTAATCTCCCCAGTGTTGAATTTGAAGGCGAACAGATCAAGGAAATCGCCGGGCGCAGAGCTCGTGCAGTGGAATGGTCCACGGACAAAAAACGCATGGCCCAATTGTGGGAAGGCCGCAGCGTGACCGCTTCCGCCGCTTCACGGGTCAGAGCCGACGGCACCAGGGTTTTTGCCGGCGAAGATATCAGTGTCCCCCTGGCTAAAGTTGCAGATACCTTGAGGGCCATCCGCCAGTTGGCTGACAAACATGGCATTCAGGTTGTAAACTACGGTCATATAGGCGATGGCAATGTTCACACCGCCCCGGTGATCAACCCTGAAGTCCCCGAAGAAGTGGAACGTGTACTTAAGCTGGTCGACGAGATCCATCTGCTGGCGATAGAAATGAATGGTTCTACTACCGGCGAGCACGGAGTCGGCGCAGTACGCCGCAAATACGCTGAACTCGAACACGGCCAGGCCGTTGACTATATGAAGAGAATCAAAGACGC
>CAZRMB010000335.1:0-2881 GCA_964600925.1 uncultured Syntrophomonas sp. | reverse complement strand
CTCCACCGTGTGGGACCCGGTGCATCTTGCCGTTCGCCAGGCCGCAGCGGCGCTGTCGGGACGTTTATAAGAGCTTTTGAATTTAGAAGAATTACAGCAGCTGACGTTATGCGTGTTATACGGACAGAAATAGGCAGATAGAATTTATCCGGAAACCATATAAACATTCTTAGATGCCGCAGCATAAGGAGGTATATAATCTGATGAAACCCTTAGGAGCTTTTATTATACTTGTATTCATTGCACTTTCCCCAATTATTTTACTGGCAGAAGAAAACAGTTTCACAGAAGCCATTATGCGGTCGACATTCAGAATTGCTGGCCCAAACTCACAAGGAACTGCATTTATTCTGGGTAAACCAGATCCAACTAATAAAGATCGTTCTTTTTTTGTATTGATAACTGCTACCCATGTTCTTAAGGGTATCGAAGGAGAAGTGGCGACGCTCTTCTTGAGAACTAGAGAAGGCGATACCTATAAGAAGCTTCCGCACCAGATTCGGATTCGATTTGGCAAACAGCCTTTGTGGAAGCAACACCCCGAAGTAGATGTTGCAGTCATGTTTGTCCCAATTCCGAGAAAGGCTGATATATACCTTGCGAGTACAGATCTTATTGCCACGGATGAACAAATCAAAAAGCTTAATGTCAACGCTGGAGAAGAGGTTCTCGTCCTTGGCTATCCCTACGGTGCAGAGGCAAATGATGCAGGATTCCCAATATTAAGAAGTGGGCGAATTGCTAGTTTCCCACTAACTCCAACAGCTACTGTAAAAACATTTCTCCTCGATTTTCCTGTATTCAAAGGCAATAGTGGTGGACCTGTGTTTCTCGATCAACGATTCCGCACCAAGGAAGGAAAAGCAGCGTTTGGACATTTTGTCTCAGTGCTCGGAATCGTCTCCCAAGAGCAGTCCATCACCGAGAAAGTTAAGTCGCTTGAGGAGTTGCAAATCAAGAGCCATAAGCTCGGAATTGCTGTTGTAGTTCATGGATCTTTTGTATCAGAACTCGTTAATTCATTGGAGTTGCCCACCAAATGAATATTGCGGCATCTAACCCGCAAATGCACCGGCCGGCTTACAGCCGCCAATGATCAGCACGTTATGCTTGGAGTTGATATGTCTAATGAGATAATTTTCTTCACTCAAATAGCTTCAATTATTTCTTTCATAGGAGCATTGTTTTTGATTTATCGCACTTTGGTAAGCCAAAAAGACGCCACTATTCAATTATTAAAGGAGCAAATAATTGATCTCAAAGATAAATTAACAGAGGCACGCAATTCAAGCCCAGATAATCTTTCAGAAATGCTATCAAAACGAATACAGATATACGAAGCTGAGCTAACCAAACTCAAAGAAGATAAAAATAGCGATAAGTGTTTGATTAATAAAATTGAGGAAAGACTAAAAATTGCAAGAGAGGAATCTATAAAACTAGAAACAATTAATAACAAAATAGAGAATATTCAGAATGAAATAGAATGCCTCAGGTCTGAAGTAAATATTGATGAAGATTACATTAAGGAAATCTATGGTTATCTAGATAATGAAATTATGGATCATTTGAATAAAACCAAGAAGGCATTTACTATAAATGAATTATCAAATATTTTGAATACCGATCCATTTCTTGTCAATCTTAGGTTAAAGCAATTAATTATTCATAACAGAATTAAAAAAAATATTGAAGCGCCTGAAACTATAAAGTTTGAAATGATTTTTAGATCATAGTTATCATAGATGACGTAAGTATCTTGAGGTGCAATGTAATTGTTGTGAAAGGAAAAAAATCGCATGGGGTATTCAAGGGTATTCAGGGGGCATAACACCAAATTTGGAAATACATGTTATGCCCCCCCGAATACCACCCAGTTCAAAGTGCACCAGTTTTAGCCAGAGGACTTCATGGGGTATCCGGTTGTTGAGGCAATTTCCGGGGCGGGCCATTAAATGAAGAAAACAATAAAAATAATCCTGTTTATTTTCATGGCAATTTTTTGGGGGGGCTGTAATATGCAAAACAGATATCTTTATTTTCCCAGTGCCGAGTGGCCTTCCTTGCGAATGCTTGAATATGAAAACATGAAACTCTGGCAGGCGACGGCCTTGGATTATCGGGGTTTGATTGCCGTTCACGAAGCACCCGCGCCCAATGGCACCATTGTTCTTTTCCACGGCAATGGCGGCACGGCGCTCGACAGAAGCTTCTATTTAAAGCCTTTTATGGAACTGGGATTTCGCGTAATCTTAGCCGAGTATCCGCAATATGGAGGCCGCCCGGGAAAAGTGGGAGAAAAACCGTTTGTCGCCGATGGTCTGGAGACGGTGAACCTGGCCTACAAACAATATGGAGAACCGCTTTACTTGTTGGGCGAATCACTTGGTTGCGGCGTTGCTGCCGCTATCGTTAAACAGACATCAGTTCCTGTTGCCGGTATAATATTAATCACACCCTGGGACACGCTGGCTTCCGTTGCCAAGTCCATATTTCCTTTTCTTCCTGTGAAACTGGTTTTAACTGACAAGTATGACAGCATCGCAAATCTTAAATCGTTTAAAAAGAAAATCTCCGTAATTGGGGCGGAACGTGATGAAATTCTGCCGATCAGGCACGCAATCAATTTGTATAATTCCATTCCCGAAGGCAAAAAGCGCATGTGGATAATCAAAGGCGCGGGTCATAACGATTGGTCGTTCCATATGGATCCTTCTTTGTTTAAAGAAATGACCGATTTTGTCAGGTTGGACAACCTGTAACCTGTGTCTGTCCCGCCGGATATGAGCACAGATAAGCACTTGCCCCTCTTAAGAACAAGAAACTAAACAGATCATCTTGATAACCGGAGGACTGCTGCTATGGCGAAGAATATTATCAT
>CAZRMB010000334.1:0-2882 GCA_964600925.1 uncultured Syntrophomonas sp. | reverse complement strand
AAAACTTTTTATATTCATCCGCCTCCTCAGAATTCTCCCGGGTTTTTTTCTTATTCCGATTGGCATTGGCAGAAGCGAGATTCCTCTTCGTCAAACGTTTACCGTTTAACGCATCATACTGCTTGCGTAATTTTTTTACGCTCAGGATGTTGCTTTGCCAGAAGGGATCTATCTGGGCAAACAGTATCACTGCTCTGATTTCTTCCACCGGCCTTTTATCAACTCTGATCAATAAATCCATTTCTTCAGACCAATTTTGTAAATCAGGCAGTTTATAACCAGGAATATGTTCCAGGATTTTAAGAAGTAGCAGTTGAGATAATTGAAATTCATTTGAGTCCTTGCTATATATAATTCTTTCTTTCTTTTTCTTTAATTCTTTCTTTAGGACCGGCTCAATCAAGCATGGTTCTAAGAACGAAATGGGGTCAGGTGTTGCACGATCGGACAACACCTGTGTTGCACAATCAGACAACACCTGTGTTGCACAATCGGACAACACCTGCCGGTCATCGTTTTCATCTTCCACAGCTGTAGAATGCATTTCATAAAATTCATAACTACTGTTGTTGATCAGATGGTTCAGATTCAGACAATCAGGGCTCCATGCTGCCAGATCGGTCTCAATCGAATAGATAAAAGGCAAGTTGTGATTCTGAACGGTCTGCCTGATAATGTTGTTATCGATGAGTATATTCAGCTGACGACAGACATAATGACGGGTCGTACCGCAGGCGGCTGCGAAATTGTTCAATGATATGGCCTCCTCGTCCCGTCTCCATCCATAGGTGCGGCGCACCACAAAGAGACAGATGCCCAGCTGCACCCGGTTTAGTTTTGCCATGGCCAGCGCCTCCAGCAGCAGATTGGGCACTTTGGTAAAGCCATCCTCAGGCCTGGCAATTAAAGACGACCTTTTTTCTCTGCTCATATGCCTGCTCTCCTTTCTAGTCCAACCGTTCCTGCAGGTGATGGATGATGTCAATGACTTTCTGATTGTTCTCTGGTGACAATTCTTTACGCAGCATCCGGCTGAAACTGCTTTCGGTCATGCCGTAGGCCTCCGCCACCTGCCAAAGTTTCAGTCCCGCCGTGCGGGTCGCATTGCGGATCTCCATATTGTTTTTGATTTTCATTTCTGTTCCTCCCCAAAATTATTATTTTTGTATTCTATATAAAATTATAAGTAAGTAAATAACAGCGATACAAATTGAAGGAAATATGGAAGACGCGCAGAAGTATTGATAATACAGAGTTACCAAACTATTCAAAAAAAATCGAAAATAGGGGGTAAAAATGGGAGATTTAAAAACGCTCAATCTGCTGCTTTTTTACGGGGAAGAGGAATCTTTTTTCTCTTCTCGCCGGCAACAGGTCATGCAAGGTAAAAGTTTTATGCTGTGCTCGGCTCTTTTCAGAAACTTGGGCGGGATTATCAGCGATGTGCTGCTCAGCGGCAAGATGAGTGCAGCAGATGAAGTAGAGAGCGCCTTGCATCGTTTTTATCAGGAAGTGAACGGGAATGATGAGATCACCGACCGGCCGCTCTCCGTTAAAGAAA
This sequence comes from uncultured Syntrophomonas sp., assembly GCA_964600925.1. GTDB lineage: Bacteria > Bacillota > Syntrophomonadia > Syntrophomonadales > Syntrophomonadaceae > Syntrophomonas_B. The sequence goes on along the minus strand of CAZRMB010000334.1, from coordinate 1,321 downwards.
TGAATTTCAACATCCTGCACCTGATCAACGGATGCAACCCGGGACCGGACGTGAGAGGCATGGTGTCATTCTGCTCAGAGGTATTGTCTCTCTACGGGCTGATCGTGACCTGGCTGGATCCGCGTGAAGTTGCCTCGGGCCATCTGATCGCTAAACAATGGCTGGGAGATGCCAGCAATGATTTCTTCTTCAAGAAACGCTGCCGCCAGTTACGTTCCAGTCCGACGGCTGTCAGCGGAAGATTTGCCCTCGTGCATGACAGCCCGGGGATTCTGCCCTTGTGCTGGGCAGAGCTGCTCAATGCCCTGCAGCACGAACAAAAGGCCAGTGTTTGTCCGTATTGTCATAATGTTTATCGCTTTCCTGTCAACAACTATCAAAAGCTTACCTGCGGCCAACCAGCCTGCCGTAAAGCTCAACTTATCCATAAGCATGGCGGGATCGAGGGCTACAGAGCCTGGGAGGTGGAGCGTAAAAAGAACAGTGGCGGCAAGCGGGGAAGGCCGCGCAAGACCAGTTCGGAGACCTAAATTGTTATCCAATTTAGGTAATATCAGGATTTCCGGGCGGGTTTCTGTTAAAATATGAGTAGAACACACGCGCAAGTGGGGACAACCCAATCATTTTTGAAGAGCCGAAGGCGGGGATCTCGTCATAAAAGGAGGAGGACAACGCTTGCATTTAGAGGAAGTCTGCCATGAAATCGTCGGGCTGGTGCCGGTTTACGACCAGAACGGAGACTGCTGTCGGGTTTACCGGCAGGAGGCGGATGAACGGACCCTCACAGCATTTACAGAACCACGCACCGTGGAGATTGTTAAACGCAAGCTGGCCCGTTGCCATGCCCTGGATCTGACCGCACAGGGTATTAGCCTGCGTAAGAATTTCCACCGCGCCCCGCCCCTACCGTTTTATCTCCATGATGGACGGGTATTTGTACCGTTCAAATTACGCCTGCCGAGGGTAGCCCGCGATGCCAGCTACGGTTATCTGGAAATCAGCATTATCTCCAGAGTCGTACCGAATGAAAACGGTCGCTGCAGCGTGATCCTCAATGACGGCACCAGCCTGCCGGTCTACACCCATATCAATAGCGCCCGTTTGGCTGTTTACTTCGGCATCGAAATCCAGCGTGACATCCTTTGCTGCCGGCACGGACAACAGCGCGAAGCACTGCAAGCCCTGCGCATTTTGCACACCTATCTAAGTTGACAGTGGGGACGTACCCCGATTGTCTTTCTGCAAAGTGATAAGGTTACAGCAGGGGACGTACCAGCGATTGACTTCGCTACCGGGTTGACAGCTTGGGGACGTACCCTAA
>CAZRMB010000333.1:0-2883 GCA_964600925.1 uncultured Syntrophomonas sp. | reverse complement strand
GGCTTTCATACCTGTGCTTGCCTATCCCTTATCCAAACTGATTCCCAAAATAAAAGAAAAAGGACGCGAGGGGCAGAGAAATCTAGCCTTTGTTTTAACAGCCATTGGTTATGTGGCTATCTGGCTTTATGGTCTGCTCTCTGCCAGCAATAAGAATTTGCTGCTCATTTTCACAGGTTACTTTCTTTCCGTCGTTATTCTGCTGCTATTGAACAAACTGCTGAAGATTCGCGCCAGCGGGCATGCCTGCAGCATCACGGGCCCGATTGTTTTTGTCAGCTATTTTCTGGGCTTCAAAGGCCTGGTTGTCGGGGTTGTTACCTGTGCCTTGATTTTCTGGGCATCGATCACTACGAAAAGGCATACACCCCAAGAGTTTATTTTCGGCACGGCGACCTGCATTGTTTCATTTATAATTCCGTTACTGATGCTAATGTAACAAATCCCACATTTCTCTCATATTTTCTTAACAATTCTTTGAAAGTCTCTCTGTAAAATAACAACACATACTGAAGAATGTCCTGGTTAGTGACTAAGTAATTAATGAGGAGAGTGAGAGAAAATGTCTTATGAAAAGGCGGACAAAACATCTCTGCAGAGAAATCGAAGAATCAGACTGGGAGTATTGGTTCTTATTCTATTGCTGATTACAGGAATCGGCTTGCTGCACCAATTCGGAGGATCATTTAGACCAGCCGGGGTTGATGCGTTGTGCCCGTTTGGCGGCATAGAAGCGGCTTATACATTGGTGGCCTCTGGCGTTCTTTTGCAGAAGGTGGCTGTAAGTGCCTTGATACTTTTAGCCGCAACGATAATCGTAGCGCTTATTTTTCGCCGGGCTTTCTGTGGTCAGATCTGCCCTTTAGGTACTCTGCAGGAATTGACGGGTATGCTGGGCGCTAAAATTACCGGGAAAAAATACATTGTTCCAACTGCTGTAGATAAGCCGGCCCGATATTTGAAGTACGTCGTGCTGTTGCTGATTGTAGTTTTCACCGCTATAACGAGCGAGTTGATTTATCGTCCTTATGATCCCTGGGTTGCCTGGCAGCACCTAAGCTCAGCGGATATCTTCTCTGAGTTCATGATCGGATTTATTGTACTGATCATTACCCTGGTGGGTTCAATGTTTGTAGGTCGTCTGTTTTGTCGCTATCTGTGTCCAATGGGCGCTTTCTTGGCCCTATTATTCCCGGTGGGACGGTTCGGTGTCAAACGTAACCAATCAACCTGCATCAACTGTAAGATATGTAACCGGGAATGTCCGATGGGAATAGATATTATGGGTTCGGAAAAGGTGACTTCGGTGGAGTGTATTAACTGCAGTACCTGCGTGAATGCGTGTCCTGTCAAAGATACTCTTACTATTTCCGATCGGCGTGGCAAATCAATCAGCCCGATTGCTTTATTGGTTTCAGTCTTGCTAATTTTTACGGTAGTGGTTGGTGTGACCACCTACACCGGTGATTTTTCCTGGGGTACGCAGTCACTACAAACATCGGTTGAGAAGACCGGTCAATTTAATCCGGAAGAAATTAAAGGTTTCATGACACTGCAGGATGTGGCGGATGCCAGCGGTATACCCAAAGAAGCATTTAAAGAAGAGTTTAAGGTTGCTGATTCCGATTTTACCGTACCAATAAAAGAACTGGTACCCAAATACGGCTTTGAAACCGAAGCTGTAAGGGCGTTCTCTGCGGAGTATATAACTAAAAATGGTAGCGGGAAATAGATACGGAAATCTACATTTCAGACCAATTCCTCCCGCCACAACAAATAATAATCAAGCCTTTGCAGCAATGCAGAGGCTTTTTGTTTATTGAGACGAAAGCAATTCATATGTTAAGATGCTTTATAGTTATATAACTTAAATACGCTTGGAAAGATCACTAATAACATAAAGATGGTTATAAATAAATCGTTTAAAGGGAGAGTTTTAAATGAGGCTGCCACTCCAAGGAATCAAAGTTTTAGATATTACCGCCAATCTGGCGGGACCGTTCTGCACTCAGATCCTGGGCGATTTTGGCGCGGAGATTATCAAGGTGGAAGATATTCGCGGGGGCGATCCTTCCCGCAAAAACCCTCCGTATTTAGGGGATGAAGGGGCTAATTTTTTTGTGGTCAACCGCAATAAAAAGAGTTTGGCTTTGGATATTCGCAGTGAAGAAGGCAAAAAGGTGATGAAAGAACTGGCCGCAAAATGTGATGTGGTGGTGGACAGCTTTCGCCCCGAATTCATGAAAAAGCTGGGGCTCGATTACGAAAATCTGAGACCTGTCAACCCGCGCCTCATATACTGTTCCATGACTGCCTACGGTCAGGAGGGTCCCATGGCCAACGCCGCCAGCCATGACGTAAATATTTTGAGTTTGGCTGGCATTACCGGCCTCACTGGTGATGGAGCAGAGAAGCCGCAGTTGACCGGAGCTCAATTGGGCGGCTTGGCAGGCGGTAGTTTAAATGCAGTGATTGCCATTCTTTTGGCCTTGATCCATCGTGATAGGACCGGCCAGGGACAATTCTGTGATGTTTCCATGCTGGATGGCTCACTGGCATTCCTCTGTAATGTCCTGGGCTTCCAGGCTGGATTCGGGGAAGAGGTCAGAGTATTTTCAGGGCAAACCGCTTTTTATAACATTTATGAGACGAAAGATGGCGGATACTTGAGTTTGGCGGCCATCGAGCTGAAATTCTGGAAGATATTCTGTGAAGTTATCGGCAGGCCGGATTTGCTGGAAACGCACTGGGATATTGCTGCGCAGGAAAAGATGAAGCAGGAGGTCGCAGCAATTATGCTGACCCGCACCAGGGATGAGTGGATGCAGATTTTCTCCGGGACTGACAGCTGCGTAACGCCGGTCATATCCATGGATGAGGTTT
>CAZRMB010000332.1:0-2886 GCA_964600925.1 uncultured Syntrophomonas sp. | reverse complement strand
CCATGAAGCGCAGGAAGTCATGAATCTGGTTAATGTCGCCATTCCCAAAAGCATTCAAACCCGCACGGTCAAAGGCGCGGTCGATGCCGCCGCCGCCATTGGTTATCCTGTGGTTATGAAGGTCGTCTCCAAGGACATCATCCACAAGAGCGACGCCGGCGGAATCGCCCTGAACCTGGAAAATGAGCTGGAAGTAATCGATGCTTACGGCGCAATTATGCGCAACTGCAAAGAACGCGTACCCGGTGCGGTGATTGAGGGGGTCGATATATCCGAAATGGTTAAACCGGGAACGGAACTGATTGTGGGCGCCAGAAGGGACAATATTTTCGGTCCCATAATTATGATCGGTCTGGGGGGGATTTATGTAGAAGTTATGAAAGACGTATCCTTTCGCTCCCTTCCCGTTTACGCACAGGACGTTATCGGCATGATCAAGGAACTGCGCGCTTATCCTCTGCTGCTGGGAGTACGGGGGGAAAAAACAAAAGATATAACCGCCGTTATCAATGCCTTGATCATCCTGGGAACCATCATCAATCGTTGTCCGGAGATTTCCGATATTGAAATCAATCCCCTGGTTGTCTACGAGCAGGGTGACGGCGTAAAAGCGGTGGATATACGCATTATTCTCGCAAAAAGTGAAGAGAGGTAAAATCAATGGATAAATTCGTCGTCACATCCATGCGGCAGAGCGCCGGCAAAACGAGTCTGATTATTGGTCTGGCCAAAGCGCTGGATAAAAAAATAGGGTATTTAAAACCTTTTGGAGCGAGACTGCTCTACAAGAGGAAACGGCTCTGGGACTACGACGCCGCACTGCTGACAAACATACTTGATCTCAACGAAAATCCGGAAGATATGTGCATCGGTTTTCATCATTCCCAGCTCCTGTATTCCCTCGATAAACAGACAACGGCGCTGAAATTGCACAACTGTATTGATAACATTGGTGATGGCAGGGACATGATCTTTGTGGAAGCGGGGAAAGACATCTTTTACGGCACGTCGATTTATCTTGACGCTTTCTCCCTGACCAGGACGCTTGGAGGAAAGCTTCTGATCCTGGTCAGCGGCGACGATGACATCATTACTGACGACATATATTTCCTGGCCAGATACATTCGACTGGATGACATTGATTTCCTGGGAATTGTCATTAATAAAGTGACCAATATCGATGATTTTAAAACCGTCTATCTGCCCAAGATTGAGCAATTGGGCGTCCCCGTGCTGGGAATAATTCCCTCCATACCGGAGTTGACTTACTTTTCCGCCGGATATCTTGCCGAACGAATGCTGGCAAAAGTCCTGGCCGGCGAATCCGGCCTGAACCGCGAGGTCAGAAATGTTGTGGTCGGCTCCATGGGGACCGACGAAGCTACAAAAAGCCCTTTATTTCAGGGGCATCATCAAGTCCTCATTACCAGCGGCGACCGGAGTGACCTGATTCTGACGTCATTACGCAACGATGCGGCCGCCGTCGTCCTGACCAACAATATCGTACCGTCTTCCTTTATCCTCTCCATGGCGGATAATTTGGGCATTCCGTTGCTTCTGGTGGCCACAAACACCCATGAAACCGCTAAACTGATATATAAAATTGAACCGTTGCCGACGAGCAGCGATAAGGATAAAATTGCCATCATCGAAAAGATGGTCAAAGAAAATGTAAATCTGAAAGCGTTTACAAACTAAATTTAAAGGAGGGACAGGTAAAATGAAAAAGATTAGTATGGTAATGCGTTATTTAGTGCTTCTTCTGGTGATCGTCGCCTTTGCGGCTTGTGCATCGACGCCAAAGCAAGCAAGTACCGGTGAAGTTATTGACGATTCGGTCATCACAACCAAAATAAAATCGCTGCTGGCGGCGGATGATCTTCTCAAGGCATTCCAGATCAGCGTCGAAACGCGCAAGGGCATCGTTCAACTGAGCGGCTTCGTTAATTCTCAAAGTGCAGTTAATAAAGCGGGCAGCATCGCCAATAGCGTTAAAGGAGTCAAATTGGTCAAGAATGATTTGATTGTGAAGTAAATCAAGATGAAAAGCAGGAGGCGGGCAATCGAGCCCGCCTCCTGCTTTCCTTTGTTTCCGCCCGGAATACCGGCGTTATCTTTTTCGCACCACTAAACTTCCCACAGAGTAGCCCGACCCGAAGGAGCAGATCATGCCAATGTCGCCTTTCTTCAAATCTTTGTTGTGCAGGTGAAAAGCGATGATCAACCCGGCCGATGCCGTATTGCCATACCGGTCGAGTATTGTCGGCACAGTTTCCTCATTGTAGTTTTCACCCAAGACGTTCCTTACCACTATTTTGTTCATATTAACATTCGCCTGGTGCAGCCAGTACCGTTTGACATCCGTAGACGTCAAACCGAGACTTGCCAGATGTTCATTAATATGTTTGATGGCAATGGGACCTACTTCGGCAAAAGCCTTTTTCCCCGCCTGATGAAACAGGTTGCTGCTTCCGAAAGGGTCATCGTCCGTAGCACGCGACAGATGCCCGAAATTAGAGCGTATATTAGTGGAATATTTCGTCAGCGCTCTTATGCTTAAAACCTCGTAACTGTTGGCCGCGGTGCAGGTTTCCTCGCGCTCCATAATAACCGCCGTACTTACATCACCAAAGATAAAGTGAAAATTCCGGTCGCAATAATTGATCTGGGGAGTCATCAGCTCCGGATTGATCGCCAAAACGCAGCTTGCCGAACCGGACATCAGGGCGTCATAAGCCCTGTGAAGACCGAAAGTCGCCGCCGAGCAGGCGACAAGCATATCAAATCCAAAACCCTTTTCAATTCCCAGAGCATTTTGCACTTCAATGGCGATGGCCGGATGAGACCGCTGAGTATGACCACAGGAAACTATAACGGCATCAATAT
>CAZRMB010000331.1:0-2895 GCA_964600925.1 uncultured Syntrophomonas sp. | reverse complement strand
ATTGAGCCGCTTTCTTGCCTGGCTGACGGCGCTGTAGTCAACGCCGCCTAAGAGCCTTCCAATTTCCGGTTGCGTTATTTTACAGAAACGATAGAGCAATTCCATCAATATTGCCCTGTCCGGTGATTGCTTTCCCTTTGAAATTAATTCCTCGCGGGTTTTAGGAACGAGTTTCAGATAGCTGTCAATTAAATCCTCGGGCGTCCAGGTCTTGTCCAGTTGCCGAAACGCCGGCTGTTCCCGATGAGACTTTTTACCTTTCCGATCCTTTTCGAACAATTGTTTGATCTGCTCAATAAAATTTTTCTCGCCGACAATGCCCGTGCCTTTGCCTTTTTCCAGCGGGCTGGGAATATTTTTTTCTATTGTCTCGGCGACTAACTTTTTATAGCCGCGACTTGATTTTCCACCTTCGGTGCCGAAGTAATCCAGAATCGTATTATAATCCACAAAGTCTTTTCTGTTTTTCTTGTTCAGATATCCGGGAAGGCTGGTTGCTTCGCTTGTTAATAAGTCCTGCCACCTTTGATCAAAAGATTCTCTTGATTTCATGCGCAGAGGATTTAGATGGATGTAACGGCTGACTTCCAGCAGGTAATTTTCTTTGTCGATCAGAAATGCTTTGTATCGCCCCTGGTATAGATGGCCCGCCCGTCTATATTTGCGGTTAAATGATCCCGTGTAGCTGATGTTAAAATGCCGCATGAATTCCGAAAGATTGCCTTTCGGTGTGCAAATCAGCAGATGAAAATGGTTGGGCATCAGAGCATAAGCTAAAACTTGAACTTCATAGATTTCCGCCGAACGGGCCAGCAAGCAGAGAAATTCTTTGCGATCCTCCGCATCGCGGAATATCTTCCGCTGTTCATTCCCGCGGCAGGTCACGTGGTAGTATGCATCCGGATATTGAATTCTCAGTGGTCGGCTCATGTTGTAACTGCTACATCAATCAGTTCGATATGTCAATATCAAAGATTTGACCCCTACTACACTCTGTGATCGGCTTGAGCGCTGGTATAATATTTTCATGTAAACACATCTTCAATGATAAGTTCTTCAACTAACGTATCTCGTAGATCTTCACAAATACCATCAATACCGGGAAATAACGTTGATGATTTGATATCTAATTCTCTTAATTCAGATCTTAGTTTAATTTTGCTTTCATTTAGTATTGTTATTCTTTTAAGATGATTTGCACTTAATTCTCTGTTTGGTGTTTTACATAGCACAAAACAACCTGATTGGCCTATTATGCGCTCAGTTATATGGGGTGGATGAAACACGGCGTTTTTATCAATTTCGAAAATGTTATTACGCGCATTACTGTCAATAACATTCTTATATTTCGCAATGATTAAAGAACCGTCATTTTTAATCTTCGGATCAGATGCAAAAAAAAGTGCAATCAATGGATTTGTGGTGAAATCTATCAGACGGGTCGGGCAACCATGATGCTGCATCAGACTCAACCATTCTATATCTGATTTAGGATCATGCTTTAAATAGGGCACAGTTCGCTTCTTAAAATTTGCTAACGCATCCAGCTCCAAATTAATAACTTTGTCCCAATCGCCAGAGTAATGCCTGCCAATTGACGGAATAAGTTTCCATGTGGCATCAGCATGACCGCGAAATATAGTATTTGCCGATATATCAATATCTTGAAGTATTTTAGGTAAAAAATTCATATTATAACGAAAAGCTCAGCCAGAGCAAAGCGGCTGGAGCTACAGGTTGGGGGTTTTTAATAAAGCACATGCCCTCGCTTGATTGCTTCCTTGATACAAATGGACAATAGGGTATCATTCTCAAGAGCAACCTTTAATTCTTTGTATGTTGGCCGAAGGTGAACTTTATTATAGCCTTTTTTGCCCCACTCTGTAGCCTCCTTAATGCAAGCGGTAAGCAATCCTTCATCTGATTCAAGCGCTGTCTTCAATCTCTTGTACACGGGCAGAAGAAGAACTGCTGTTCCTTCTTTGATAAAAGACTCATGGCAACGGCGCAAGGCTCCTCTTCCCATTGGCTCGATAAAGCCATGAGTGGTACTATATATTTTAGTACTCAGCCTATATTTGGGCACGGTATAATTTTTCGAAGACGATTCGAATGCCCCGAAAAGGCGGGCAATCTGGTAGATTAGATTTCTCGACATGGCTTGGTCTCCTTTGTGTTATTGCCTAAAAATGAAGCTGATCTATTTATTCGCGATATTTCATGCCCCAACGCGGCGAAGCATCCGCCGCGATAAGCTGATCGGGAGCTTGCTCCCGGTCAGCTTATCAGTGTAAGAAGTGGAAAATGTTCCATCATATCAGAGCATATAGAAAGCTCAAATGAACGGACTATGTTCGAGAGGTACTTTAATATCAATTACGTATTTATCGCACGGAACAGACCTATTGTCAATGGATACTCTATCATATCCACTACTTCGGTGGTAATGTTATTACCAAATTGTCGGGACAAGAAATACAGAGGAGTTTCTCTCTGATCTTGCCACAGGGGGCAAGGTGATTGACCGCCGCTAAAAAAACCGGAATTTCTATTCCTATTCCAAACAAAACTTGTTGATGGCTTGGGGAGGGGTGAGGGGATAGTCGCCGGTGTAGCAGGCCAGGCAATAGCAATCCCGGCTCATTCCCGTGGCGCGGACCATGCCTTCCACGGTCAGATAGTGCATGGAATCCAGGCCGATGAAATCGGCAATTTCTTTTTCATTGCCTTTTTTCGCGGCCAGCAATTCGCCTTTGGAAGAAAAGTCAATGCCGTAGGGGCAGGGATGCAAAGTGGGTGGACAGCTGATGGCCATATGTATTTCTTTCACGCCTATTCCGCGCAGATTCTGGACGCGGTTGCGGCTGGTGGTGCCGCGGATAATCGAGTCTTCAA
>CAZRMB010000330.1:0-2907 GCA_964600925.1 uncultured Syntrophomonas sp. | reverse complement strand
CTCACACGTCTCCTTTCTCAAATCCACAGGCGCCAATTAGGATTTAGCTAAAACGGCTATAAGAGTTTCTGCCTCCGGGAAAGTGTAACTCAGTTTATTTACTTTTTAGAGATGTCAATTAAATGCCGAAATTTATGCTCAAATAAAGATACGTTATGAAATACAACTTCTGCTCCAAGTCATTGGTGACCAAAATCATAGTATTCGTGCTAATATGCGGATTGCCGTTTCTGGTAAATAAAATGGATAAAAACCGAGACCTGAAGAGGAAAAACTATGAACGTCATTTGACAGATATTGCACGGATCGCGGTTGAGAACAATAAAAATGCAAATGAAAGTACAGGTGAAAAAGATGCCGATAGCCCTGAAATGGCTGCTCTCCAAGAGTTTTTCATGACAGCCGATCCGGCATTGGACAGGGTGCCGGCCGAAAGGCTTTTTGCTGCAAAGCAGGAATCTGACAGGTTGAAGAGGTTAAAATCCTCAGGTTATCAACTGCAGTGGGAGGGAACCTCAAGTATTATGGGTGGCAGAACACGCGCCATTATGTGGGACCCGAATGTTGAAAACAAAGCCTGGGCTGGAGGTGTGACCGGAGGTTTGTGGTACAACGACGATGTCTCATCCATGTTTTCGCAGTGGGAACCGGTGAATGATTTCTGGAGCAGCCTTTCGATCAGCAGTATCGTTTATGACCCGGTGGATCCGATGACTTTTTATGTCGGAACCGGCGAAGTGCAAACGGCTTTGATAACCTATCGTGAATCTTCGGGCCGGGGTGTAGGGATATGGAAAAGCACAGATGGCGGCGTGTCGTGGGAATTGCTTCCATCAACTGCCGGCTTTGCCTATGTGACCAGGATGGCAGTGCGCAACGAGAACGGAACTGGTGTCATTTATGCCGGTGTATCATCAGGGTACTATCACGGAACTAACCAGCAATCGTTGCCGTCGGATGGATTGTATCGTTCGGAAGATGGTGGCCAGACCTGGGAACAGGTGCTGCCAAACATCACAGGCCTGGATGTTCCGTACGCGGTGAGCGATATCGTTGTCACGCCTGCGGGACGAATTTTTGCGGGCACCATGCAGAATACTGATGAGTTGGGTGGTGCGCGCATTCTCTATTCGGATAACGGCACACCGGGATCATGGACAGTGTATGAAGATGTTTATAACAACATTAAGAACCAGCCCCAGTACAAGAAACCCGGCAGAGTGATGCTTGCAGCTTCACAGTCTGACGGCGACATCGTTTTTGCAACCGTAGGGGCCGGCACAACAAACGCTAATGGCCACCCGGTTTATTATGGCCGGTATATTATCAAAACAAGTGACGCCGGACAAAGCTGGGCCACGCTGAATTTGCCAACTTCCAGTGGTGACTGGGCAAACCTGGCCTGGCATGCACTCACCATTACGGTTGATCCCAACGATCCGAATACCGTTTACACCGGCGGGCTTGATGTATGGCGCACAACCAATTCAGGCACTTCCTGGGATCACCTTACGGATTGGGCTTTGATGTATTATGGCGGAGGTGATGATTACGTTCATGCCGACCAGCATTGCATGGTTTACAAACCGGGATCATCAGCCCTGGCCCTGCTGGGAAGTGACGGAGGCATATTTTTCACTGCAAATGCAGACGGCAATCCTCCCGTTTTTCAACAGAAGAGCACCAATTACAATACGTTGCAGTTTTATACCTGCGCCATCAATCCTACAGCCGGCACTGACCAGTTCATCGGCGGGCTTCAGGATAACGGCACATTGCTTTACACCGGCACGCCGCTTTCAATCAATGATATGATTGATGGCGGCGATGGCGCTTTTTGTTTCTGGGACCAGGATCAGCCGAATCTTTATATCACTTCATACTATTACAACCGGTATACAATTTTTCAGAATGGCTCCTGGGCCAATAATATTGATAACCAAAGCGGAGTTTTTGTAAACCCTGCTGATTACCAGAATAATAACAACCTGCTTATTGCCAATGCCGTAGATTTTATCGGTACTCATTCAAATGAAGTTCTTCGGGTTCCTTCGATACCGCAAAACGGGAACGGCACATTTGTAAATGTCGGCACCAATGCCAGCGGTTATTTCTCCCATGTGCGGATATCGCCCTTTTCGACACCGGGATCTACTACGGCATTCCTTGGCACGGTGGGTGGCCGGCTGTTTAAAGTAACAGATATACAGGCAATTCCGCATACCACCGAGATCGGAAGCCCGTCATTTCCGACATCAAATATCTCGTGTGTGGCAGTAGGTGGCTCAGAAGATACATTGCTGGTCACCTTCAGCAATTATGGCGTGTCATCAATATGGCAAACGTACGATGGAGGGCTGCAGTGGCGGGAGGTGGAAGGCAATCTCCCTGATATGCCTGTCCGCTGGGCCATTTATCATCCGCAAAGCAGCCACCAGGCGTTGATTGCCACCGAGTTGGGCGTTTGGTCAACCAGCAACCTTCGCGATCAGCAGGTTAATTGGGAGCCTCAAACAACAGGCATGGCTAATGTAAGGGTTGATATGCTCACATTGCGGCAGTCGGATAATACCGTGCTGGCAGCATCGCATGGAAGAGGGCTCTTCCAGGCGGAATTTCCGCTGGATTTGCATACAGGAGTACCCGGCGGCTTGCAGCAACAAGGCATTATTATCAGGCAGCTGGCAGGCCAGTTGATGATTGACCCGGGAGCAACCGGAGGGAAAGCCGAACTCTCACTGCTTGACCTTAACGGGAAACTAATCCTCAAGAGAGAGATACCTGCTCATTCGCAATCAGTTGTCAGCACTGAGGCATTTACACCGGGAGTTTACCTTGTGCGGCTTCAGTCACAGGGGAATTCGTTTACCAGGAAAATTGTGATCAATTAGCCTGGTCACTTAGCAA
>CAZRMB010000329.1:0-2908 GCA_964600925.1 uncultured Syntrophomonas sp. | reverse complement strand
TTGCTAAGTGACCAGGCTAATTGATCACAATTTTCCTGGTAAACGAATTCCCCTGCGACTGAAGCCTCACAAGGTAAACTCCCGGTGTAAACTTCTCAGTGCTGACAACCGACTGCGAATGTGCAGGTATCTCTTTTTTAAGGATTAACTTCCCGTTAAGGTCAAACAGTGAGAGTTCGGCCTTCCCTCCGGTTGCTCCCGGGTCAATTATCAACTGGCTTGCCATCTGCCTGATAATCATGCCTTGTTGCTGCAAGCCGCCGGGTACTCCCGTATGCAAATCCAGCGGAAATTCCGCGTGGAAGAGGCCTCTTCCGTGAGATGCTGCCAGCACAGTATTATCCGACTGCCGTAAAGTGAGCATATCAACCCTTACATTAGCCATGCCTGTTGTTTGAGGCTCCCAATTAACCTGCTGATCGCGAAGGTTGCTGGTTGACCAAACGCCCAACTCGGTGGCAATCAACGCCTGGTGGCTGCTTTGCGGATGATAAATGGCCCAGCGGACAGGCATATCAGGGAGATTGCCTTCCACCTCCCGCCACTGCAGCCCTCCATCGTACGTTTGCCATATTGATGACACGCCATAATTGCTGAAGGTGACCAGCAATGTATCTTCTGAGCCACCTACTGCCACACACGAGATATTTGATGTCGGAAATGACGGGCTTCCGATCTCGGTGGTATGCGGAATTGCCTGTATATCAGTTACCTTAAACAGCCGGCCACCCACCGTGCCAAGGAATGCCGTAGTAGATGCCGGTGTCGAGAAGGGCGATATCCGCACATGGGAGAAATAACCGCCGGCATTGGTGCCGACATTTACAAATGTGCCGTTTCCGTTTTGCGGTATCGAAGGAACCCGAAGAATTTCATTTGAATGAGTTCCGATAAAATCTACGGCATTGGCAATAAGCAGGTTGTTATTATTCTGGTAATCAGCAGGGTTTACAAAAACTCCGCTTTGGTTATCAATATTATTGGCCCAGGAGCCATTCTGAAAAATTGTATACCGGTTGTAATAGTATGAAGTGATATAAAGATTCGGCTGATCCTGGTCCCAGAAACAAAAAGCGCCATCGCCGCCATCAATCATATCATTGATTGAAAGCGGCGTGCCGGTGTAAAGCAATGTGCCGTTATCCTGAAGCCCGCCAATGAACTGATCCGTGCCGGCGGTAGGATTGATAGCACAGGTATAAAACTGCAACGTATTATAATTGGGGCTTTTCTGTTGAAAAACAGGCGGATTCCCATCTGCATTTGCAGTGAAAAATATTCCTCCGTCGCTTCCGAGCAGGGCCATGGACGACGATCCCGGTTTGTACACCATGCAATGCTGGTCGGCATGAACGTAATCATCACCTCCGCCATAATACATTAAGGCCCAATCGGTAAGATGTTCCCAGGATGAACCGGAATTAGTTGTACGCCACACATCAAGGCCTCCGGTGTAAACGGTATTGGGATTGTTAGGATCAACGGTAATAGTGAGAGCATGCCAGGCAAGATTGGCCCAGTCGCCGCTTGAGGATGGTTTGTTCAGGGTAGTCCAACTCAACCCGCCATCATTTGTTTTGATTACATATCGCCCGTAATAAACAGGGTGCCCGTTAGCGTTTGTTGTGCCTGCCCCTATGGTTGCATAAACGATGTCGCTGTCCGATTGCGAGGCTGCAAGCATCACCCTGCCCGGCTTTTTATACTGGGGCTGGGCAATAATATTGGCATAAACATCTTCATAAACTATCCAAGATCCCGGCGTGCCATTATCCGAATAGAGAATGCGCGCACCACCCAGCTCATCAATATTCTGCATAGTACCGACAAAAATTCGTCCCGAAGGTGTAACAACAATGTCGCTTACAGCATACGGAACATCCAATCCGGTGATGTTTGGTAACACCTGTTCCCAGGTCTGGCCACCGTCTTCCGAACGATACAATCCATCCGATGGCAACGATTGCTGGTTTTCACCGTGATAATATCCTGATGAAACACCGGCGTAAATTACACCTGTTCCGTTTTCATTGCGGACAGCCATCCTGGTCACGTAGGCGAAATCGGCTGTCGATGGAAGCAATTCCCACGAAGCGCCGCCATCAGTGCTTTTCCATATCCCGACACCACGTCCCGACGATTCACGATAAGTTATCAAAGCCGTCTGTACTTCACCGGTTCCGACATAAAAAGTCATCGGATTTACCGGGTCATAAACAATGCTGCTGATCGAAAGGCTGCTCCAGAAATCATTCACCGGTTCCCACTGCGAAAACATGGATGTAACATCGTCGTTGTACCACAGGCCTCCGGTCACACCTCCAGCCCAGGCTTTGTTTTCAACATTCGGGTCCCACATGATGGCACGTGTCCTGCCTCCCATATTGCTTGAGATTCCCTCCCACTGAAGCTGATATCCTGATGACTTTGAACGCGAGAGCCTGTCCATTTCTTTCTTCGCCGTTACAAGTCTTTCAGCCGGAACCCTGTCCAATGCCGGATCGGCTGTCATGAAAAACTCCTGCAAAGCGGCCATCTCAGGACTGTCGGCATCTTTATCACCTGTACTTTCACTTGCACTTCTATCTTTCTCAACTGCGTTCCGTGCAATATCCGTCAAATGACGTTCATAGTTTTTCCTCTTCAGGTCATGGTTTTTATCCATTTTAATTACCAGAAACGGCAATGCGCATATTAGTGCGAATACTATGATTTTGGTCACCAATGACTTAGTGCAGAAGCTGTAATTCATAACGTATCTTTATTTGAGCATAAATTTCGACAAATAATTGACATCTCTAAAAAGTAAATGAACCTGAGTTGCACTTTCCGGGGGCAGTAGTGCTTTTTAGTCGTTTTAGCTAAATCCTAATTGGCGCCTGTGGATTTGAGAAAGGAGACGTGTGAG
>CAZRMB010000328.1:0-2934 GCA_964600925.1 uncultured Syntrophomonas sp. | reverse complement strand
CTGATCTTTGTGGCCTTCTTCGGCAGGAATACCGGCGGTGAACATGCCCATGAATCTTCGGCAGTGATGTCTGTACCGCTGATCATTCTGGCAGTTATTTCGATATTTGCCGGTTTCGTCGGATCGCCGCTGATGAACAATGCCTTTGCTCATTATATTACCTTTGCCGGAGCGGTACATCACGAGGTCAATCTAACCATCATGGCGATATCAGCGATCATTGCCCTGGCTGGTATTTATCTGGCTTATCTGGCTTATCAGAAACAGGTGATCGATCATGAAGCTTTAAAAGTGCGTTTCGCAGGCTTGTATGACCTGCTTTATCACAAGTATTATATCGATGAATTGTACGCTTGGCTTATCAAACATTTTATTGATGGAACGGCAAAAATCCTGGAATGGTTCGACCTGTACGTGATTAACGGCGCGGTCAATGCGATCGCGGCCGTTACAGGCCGTTCCGGGCAAGCCTTGAGCTATACGGAAAACGGGCAGGTACAGACGTATGCCTTGTATATGTTTGCCGGGACAGTCATCCTGCTGGTTTCGGCATTATGTGCCGTATTCTCGGCCCTGGCGTAAGGAGGTGGAGGCAAGATGAATCATATACCGATATTGTCATTGACCCTGTTTATTCCGATCATTGGCGCCATTTTCATCATGGCTCTGCCCAAAGATCAGGAAAAAACCATAAAATATATTTCTGCTCTGGGCACTTTTATCAGCCTGGCATTATCATTGCTGGTATTCATTACCTATGATCGGACCGCCGGGGGGTTGCAATTTATAGAAACCATTCCCTGGATAAAAGACCTGGGCGTATCCTATGCGCTGGGGGTGGACGGGATCAGCATGCCTTTGCTGCTGCTGACTAATCTGATAGGGTTTTCAGCCGTTTACGCTTCCTGGAATATCAAGGAGCGGGCCAAGGAATTCTTTGCTCTCTTGCTTATTCTGATCACCGGGGTCATGGGGACTTTTGTTGCCACCGACCTGTTCATCTTCTTTATGTTTTACGAAGTGGTGGTTATCCCCATTTATTTGCTGGTCATCATGTGGGGCTCCACAAAAAGGGTCAGCAAAGAATATGCCGGTATGAAACTGACGATTTATTTATTGATCGGAAGTGCTTTCCTGCTGGTTGGTTTGATCGCTTTGTTTGTAACCGCGCAGGGGATACTTGGCTTTCCCACCATGGATATTACTGCCCTGGCTGGAGTGGACTTTCCGGTGGGCTTCCAGATCTTTGTGTATGCTTTGATGGCCCTGGGCTTTGGAACCCTTTTATCGATGTTTCCGTTTCATGCCTGGTCACCGGATGGATATGCCGGTGCGCCGACTGCCGTCAGTATGATCCATGCCGGGGTTTTGAAAAAAATCGGGGGGTATGGTTTGATCCGCATCGGCCTGTTTATTCTTCCGGCTGGTGCTAAATTTATCGCCCCTATAATTGCTGTTCTGGCCATTGGCAACGTCGTATATGCCGCCTTTATTTGCCTCAGCCAAAAGGATCTGAAATACATCGTCGGTTATTCCAGTGTCAGTCATATGGGCTATGTATTGATCGGTATTGCCGCTCTCAACGTGATCAGTATCAATGGTGCGGTCATGATGATGTTCGCCCATGGGGTGATGGCAGCCTTGTTCTTCTCCATGATCGGCAATCTATATGAAAAGAGTCATACCCGCAACGTGGACGATTTTGGCGGATTGGCTCATCAGATGCCCCGCCTGGCGGTTGGGTTCATGCTGGCCGGTCTGGCTTCACTGGGGCTGCCGGGAACAGTCAATTTTATCGGTGAATTTACCATCTTCGTCGGTGCGTTCAGCATATTTAGGGTGATATCGATCATTGCCATTACCGGGATCATTTTGACCGCTGTTTATATCCTCAGGACCATGGCAGACCTTCTTTATGGGCCGCGCAAGGAAAATTGGGATCATCTGCAGGACCTTAAGGGGCCGGAAATGGTGCCCTTGATCGTTCTGGGAACGGCAATCCTGATCGGCGGTATCTTCCCCTCGATCGTGATGGATCCCATCTCCAGTGGGGTTTCCGGTTTACTCGCCCAGCTGGGGACGATTCAGATGGGAGGGATATTCTAATGGATTACAGCTTGCTTGCAACCGAAATCCTCACCGCTGCAATCGGACTCCTGGTGCTGGTCTTGGGACTGGTGCTGCCTCAGAGGGGCAAGGCGATCGTTGGCAAACTGTCCGTGCTGTCATTGCTCCTGGTGCTTGTCTATGCCATCATCAGATATAATGATCATCAATCCTTTTTTGGCGGGATCTATCTGGTGGACAGCTACGGCAGTTTCTTTAAAATCCTGTTTTTGATTGCCGCCTTGCTGGTCATGCTCAGCGCCGGCAAATATATCGAACAACTCCGGGAAAGATCAAGCGAGTTTTATGCGCTGATGATCTTTGGAACACTGGGCATGATGATCATGGCCTGTGCCGGTGATTTGATCACCGTTTACCTGGGTTTGGAATTAATGACCATCAGTTTCTATATCCTGACGGCTTATCTTCTCAATGACGAACGTTCTGCCGAAGCAGGACTCAAATACCTCATTTTAGGAGCTGTTTCATCGGCAGTCATGTTGTTCGGGGTCAGCTTGATTTATGCGCTCAGCGGCACGACGGTGATCGGTGAAATTGCCGGAAAAATAAGTACGCAGCCTGCCCTCATTGCAGGAATAACCATGCTGGTGGCCGGATTTTCCTTTAAAATATCGGCCGTGCCTTTCCATATGTGGGCCCCGGATATTTATCAGGGAGCACCCATTCCGGTTACGACCTATCTGGCAGTTGGCTCCAAAGCGGCTGGTTTTGCTGCCATGGTAAGGATCTTTATGATCGCCCTGCCCTTGTCCCAGTTTAATTGGACCTTGCTGCTGGCAGTTCTGGCCGCTTTAACGATCATTATTG
>CAZRMB010000327.1:0-2939 GCA_964600925.1 uncultured Syntrophomonas sp. | reverse complement strand
GTGGTGTTCTTTCCTAACTGAAATACTGGTATACTTTTCAATTGAAATTTACAGTTTTGATGAAGAGATACTCCCGTTCCGCGGCAGACGGTCCAGGCTGCGAAGCTTTCAGGAGCTCCATCGCACGATCGACCGCCTGCACGAAACGTTCAAACGAATACGGCTTGAGCAGGTAGTCGGTCACGCTGAAGTCGAACCCTTTCAGGGCGTACTGTTCGTATGCCGTCGTAAGGATCACCTGCGGGCGCACCTTGACCGCTTCGAGGAACTGGATGCCGGTGAAGGTCTCCATCTGGATGTCGAGGAATACGAGGTCGACCGGGTGTTCTTTCAGGAAGGGGAGGGCGTCGAGGGCGTTGTCGAACGTCCGTACCAGGGTGGTGCCGGGGATCCGGGCGACAAAAGAGGCCACCTTTTTCAGTGCCAGCGGCTCATCGTCAATGGCTATGCACCTGATTTCCATGGGTGTGTATCGTTAGATTGACGGTGAAAAGACCGTCGCTTCCGTGGATGCCGAGCTGGTATCTTCCCGGGTAAAGATAATCGAGCCTGCGCTTCACATTGTCGATGCCGGTGCCTCCGAAGCCGGGTGGAGGACGGTTTCCGGCCGGTTCGAAGGGGTTGACACATTCAAACTGCACCGTTCTTCCATCGATGACGAACCGGATGTCGATGCCTGGCCGGGTTCCTTTCATCGTGGCGTATTTGAAAGCGTTCTCGATGAACGGGATGAAGAGCATCGGTACAATCTCCAGGTCGGGATAACCGGAGGGGATTTCGAGCCGGACGCGGGAGGGATCGGAAATGCGCAGCGAGTAGAGCGCGACGATGTCGGAAATGTACCCGATCTCCTTCGAAAGAGCGACATATTCGGAAGCCGTCTCATACGTCATGTAGCGCATGATTCCCGACAGTTTCAGCAGCGCCTGCGAGGCCCGGTCGCGATCGTCATAGATCAGCACATCGATGTTGTTGAGCGTGTTGAAGAGGAAGTGCGGGTTCACCTTGCTTTTCAGCAGGGCCAGTTCGCTAACCGCCTTCTCCTTCTCCAGGATTTCTTTCTGACGCACGACATTCACCCAGTTCACGATCACTTTGAAGAACGTGCCGAAAGCCGCGGCCATCGACACCACCGTCATCCCGCTGAGGTGCATGTTCAGCGAATAGGGGGAGAGGAAATTCCCGAAATCATGCTGGAATCCGGCTCTGACCAGGAGCAGCGCCGTATAACCGGGAAAGGGTAGGAGGACGACGGCTGCGGCGGCGACAACCAGGAATCCGGGGTATCGCTTTCTTTCCAGGAACCGCGGTACGAGGAGGCTGTAGAACAGGTAGAATGGGATGGCCAGGTACAGCGTGCTGACGAAATACACCATGCGTTGTTCCGGGTCGGCGAGCAGAGCGACGTTCCGAAGATTGGAGAACGCCGCGAACAGCCAGACGAAGAGGTGCAGCAGCAGGATGTTCTTTTTGCTCATGGCGTTGATTTCAGGACAAAGTTGACGGTTTTTCCATTCCCCTGCAAGCCCACTATGCAACGAACCGGAATTTGTATGCAGGATGGAGAGGTTTGTCTGCGAAATGATGCCCCGGCCACTCTTCACCCTTCATCCTTCACTCTTCACCCGGACGATCTTCCCCCTTCACTCTTCTCTCCACCCGCACCTGCCACCGGCGAGTCCGGCCCCACACCCTACCCGGCCCAAACATCATCGCGCCGTCGCGCTCATATATAACCTTTTACAGGTTAAAAAATATATTTTCCTTCCATTGTTAAACAAATCACATTTATTATATTTGCCATAACCTTTTCAAGTCAACCTTTGGAATATAAGCCCCGTGTTGTGATAACAAATGAACAATTTGCATCCTCGAATCAACTTTTCATTGATTTTCTGTAGTTTACAAATTTTATAGCGATAACAATATAGTGAATATATCAACAATCCTACAGCTACTGACTCGTTATACCCAACGTCTGTTGAGGGTCTAGGTTGCCAAACAATTAAACTGCCAAACATATTACGGCTGCCGAGATGAGTACAGCGCCACACAAAACCTAAAAATTATTAGTATAGGTTCAAAGAAAGGTTTGGGATTAATAATTAACTAAAAGATAATTAAACACTTGGAAAAAAAATACGCTGGGTATAACACAGGCTACACACTACCAGGCTTTTGCTTGTGCTCCTAAACAAAAGTATTACTAAATTCGTGTTTACTGCTTCTAAGTATGTTTGTTGAATAAAAGCCTGGCAGCGTGTAGCCTGGGAACGTTATGCCCAATGCTATGAAGACACCTCGTATTGAAAATAAAGTACATACTAAAATATATTAACAATGGGAATTCTGACAAGAACACGCTTAACAGCACTTACAGAGGGTAAACTAGGAACAAGAATGTTCAGCGAAACCGTGAATGAATCCAAAAGAGAAACAAGAACTGCTGCCGCAGTTACTGTTTTTCTTTCGCACAGTCACGATGACTTAGAGAAAGCTGATGTAGAAAAGGTAATAGTTCTTTTGCGTAAAGCAGGCGTGAGAGTTTATATTGACTCATATGATTCTTCACTTCCTCCCTTCACTACTGCTGAAACAGCAAGGAAGATTAAAGAGCAAATCAAACAGAACAGAAAGTTTATTTTGGTTGCGACAAACAAAGCCATCAATTCCAAATGGTGTAACTGGGAATTAGGTTTTGGAGATGCTCATAAATATATTGACCACATTGCTTTAGTTCCAATTGCCGACAATTCAGCTACTTGGAACGGTGCAGAGTATTTGAGAATCTATCCGAGAATTGAAGAAAGTGATTACACAACAGAATACATCAAAGTCATTTTCCCTGACAAAACCGAAAAGTCGCTACTTGAATGGCTAAAAGCTTAAACAAATAACAAATGGAAAACAAAAGAAAACATCTTGAATTTTTGCAAAAT
>CAZRMB010000326.1:0-2953 GCA_964600925.1 uncultured Syntrophomonas sp. | reverse complement strand
GAACCTACAACCCTCCGGTTAACAGCCGGATGCTCTACCGTTGAGCTATCGAGGAAGGACCCAACGAAAATTATTATATAACCATTGGCCGGTGCTTGTCAATAAAAGACTTTATTTTAAATTGGTCTATTCGATATAGTCCTTCAATTTTTTACTGCGGGAAGGGTGTCTTAGTTTTCTTAATGCCTTGGCTTCGATCTGTCTGATTCTTTCTCTGGTCACACCGAATTCCTGGCCTACTTCCTCCAGGGTACGGGGACGACCGTCATCAAGTCCGAAGCGCAGTCGCAGGACTTTTTCCTCCCGATCGGTCAAGGTATTCAATATTCCGTCCATATGCTCTCTCAGAAGCACAAATGAGGCGGATTCTTCCGGTGATTCGGCTTCTTCATCAGTAATAAAGTCACCCAGATGGCTGTCATCTTCTTCGCCGATGGGGGTTTCCAGGGAAACCGGTTCCTGAGCAACTTTCATTATTTCTATGACTCTGTCCACAGGGATGTCCATTTCCTCTGCCACTTCTGCCGGGGTTGGTTCACGGCCTAAGGTCTGCAGCAGACTCCGTTGCACACGGGACAGTTTATTGATGGTTTCCACCATGTGAACAGGTATTCTTATCGTCCTTGCCTGATCAGCTATGGCTCTGGTTATCGCCTGTCTGATCCACCAGGTGGCATAGGTACTGAATTTGAATCCTTTGCGGTAATCAAATTTTTCCACTGCTTTCATCAGACCCAGGTTTCCTTCCTGGATCAAATCGAGGAAAAGCATGCCGCGTCCGACATATCTTTTGGCAATGCTTACAACCAGACGAAGGTTGGCTTCTACCAATTGCCGTTTGGCTTCTTCTTCTCCATTTTCGATGCGAGTGGCCAGATCGATTTCTTCGTCGGCGGTAAGCAACCGAACTCTGCCAATCTCTTTCAGGTACATGCGTACCGGATCATCAATTTCAATGCCATCGGGAACAACGACTTCTTCTGTCTCTATGTTTTCAGGTTCTATATCATCAGTTTCCAATTCTACATCAGCGCCTACTGTTATACCCAGAGACTGCAAATGCTCAAATATATCGTCTATGCTATCTGGTTCCAACTGATAGTTTTGCAGCTCGTCAAGAATTTCTTCATAACTAAGGTGCTTTTTCTTTTTCCCTTTTTCCGCCAGTATGACAATCGTTTCAGCTAATTTGCGGTCAGACTTCATTGTTTAATCCCCCCTTCCGGGTTGGCATTGATTACTTTATCCAGGCTTAGAATAAAGGTCAGGGCACTGTTAAAATCCCCGCTCTCACCAAGCGTATCGATGCGTTTCATGACCTTGTTCCAGGCAGCTTCAGTCTTCTTGATTTCCACTCGCTTGATAAACTCCTCAACTTCCCGGTCTTCCAGATTTTGCTCTTCCATTACCATGGAGATCCGGGCAAATATTGCCTCCAGACCCTCCTCAGCCGCTATACGGCTCATTTCATGCATCTTGTCTTCTTTTCCTTCCTGTAATTGCTCAAATATATTTGCCAGGGTTTTATAATCCGGGTTGGCAAAGAAGTTAATCCCAATTCTTGCTTGTACTTTTGCGAATGTATTTTCATCATTTAGCATAGCTGCCAGGATCTTTTCTTGAATACCATATTTTCCGTATTTATTATTATCCCTGATAATTCCAGTTTTATTCCTTGCACTTCCGGTTCGTCCCGATTGGATCTCCCGGGCGACAATGATCTCCTCCAGCCGTAGTTTACGGGCCAGGATTTTTATGTAATATTCTTGTTCTACAACACTTCCTAATGAATTGATATCTTCTTTTAGCTGGGCGATGATTTTGGTTTTCACATCAAGATCAAGCCTTTCGCTGGAATCAATTAACCTGTTTAATTTGAATTCTATATGATTATACGTATTATTCTGTATGTGATGCAGAAATCCCTCTTTACCATATTTTTCAATATAATCATCGGGATCTTTTCCTGGCGGCAGTACAATTACCTCAACCTTTATATCCTGCCGGCGAAGGATCTCGATCGCTCTCATCGTTTCTCTCTGTCCGGCTTCATCGCCATCATACAAAACGATCGCCTTTTCAGCATAACGATGCATTAATGATGCCTGCTCATCAGTCAATGAAGTTCCCAGTGAGGCTACCACGTTTATTATTCCGGATTGCTGCAATTTGATGCAATCCATATAGCCTTCGACCAGAATGACTTCATTCCTGCTGCGGATCTCCTCCCGCGCCTGGGTCAGTCCATACAGGTTTTTGCGTTTGGAATAAATATCAGTCTCCGCCGTATTAAGATATTTCGGCATGGCATCTCCCAAAGCCCGTCCGCCAAATCCAAGTACATCGCGGTTGTATTGGGTTATCGGGAAAATAATGCGGTCACGGAACAAATCATAATAACGTTCCTGGTTATCATTGCGTTTGATTAAACCGGAATTCTTGACCAGCTCCAGAGAATATCCTTTTCTGAGCAGATAATCCGTCAGTGACTGCCACTCGTTGGGTGCATAGCCCAGGTTAAATACCTCTATAGTCTTCTGGCTGATGCCTCTTTGGGCCAGGTATTCCCTGGCTGGTCTGCCTCGGTCGGATTGCAGTTGCTGCTGAAAGAAAACTGCGGCAGCATTGTTGACGGCAATCATCTGTTTGTGCAGATCCTGATTTTTTTTGCTTATATTGACGGCCAGGTCAACCCCGGCTTTGGCCGCCAGCAGTTCCAGGGCTTCTTTGAATTCCAAGCCATCGCGTTTCATCAGGTAGGAAAAAATATTGCCTCCCGCATGACAGCCAAAACAGTAGTACATTTGCTTTTCCCGGCTGGCACTGAACGATGGAGTTTTTTCCTGATGAAACGGGCAGAGTCCCCAGTATCGGTTTCCCTTACGATTAAGACTCACTGTTTCGGAAATAAGTTCCACAATGTCGATTTTTGATTCTATTTCACGTATGAGCT
>CAZRMB010000325.1:0-2977 GCA_964600925.1 uncultured Syntrophomonas sp. | reverse complement strand
GACTGTAAATCTGTCGTCATCGACTTCGGTGGTTCGAATCCACCCTCTCCCACCAAAAAATGCCCCGCCTTTTTGGCGGGGTATTTTTTGGCAGGGCGGGTGATTGAGAAGCCCGGTGCAAGAACGCGAGAAAGGAAGCCTTTGGCAGTAGCTTGAATGTTCTTGCCACCTCAACTGAGCATCGCGCAGTTGAGGTTGTGGTTCACGAATCCACCGTTAAAATTTGGCGGGGTATTTTTTGGCGAGAGAGGTATTTGAGAAGCCCGGTGCAAGAACGCGGAAAAGAAAACCTTCCGAAACAGCTCATGTATTCTTGCCATGAACCACCACCCCGGGGCATCCTCAATTTGATCCGCTTTTTATCGCCAATTTTTATCCTAACTATATAAAAAACATCATTCATGTGTTATCATTTATAAAATCTTTCTCGCCCGCGTCAAGTTTTGGGCTCATCCGATTCTATTATTATTTGGGGGTAACAATGAAACAGGACACGATTATTATTTTAGACCTCGGCAGCAGCAAAAGCGCCGAACTCGCCCGCGCCATCCGCGCGCTTGGGGTGTTCAGCGAGATTTATCCGCATGACATAACAGCACAGGAACTTGCCGCAAAACCCAATGTGAAGGGGATTATCCTCAACGGCGGGGAAAACAATGTAGTCGACGGCAAAGAAATCGATGTCCGCTCGGAAATATATGCCTGCGGCCTGCCGCTGCTGGCCGTCAGCCATGCGGGCGGTGCCGGGTGCGACAGTGTCCGCGAAGAAGAGCTTGACAGCGCGCTTAACCCGTTTGTTTTCGGCACATGCGGCTGTGAGGCCAACTGGAACATGAAAAACTTTGTGGAAGACCAGGTGGAGCTCCTGCGGGAACAAATCGGGGACAAACGGGTACTGCTTGCTTTGTCCGGCGGGGTGGACAGCTCCGTGGTCGCCGCGCTCTTAATCCGCGCTATCGGCGACAAACTGACCTGCATCCATGTCAACCACGGCCTCATGCGCAAGGACGAGTCCGAACAGGTATTAAAAGTGTTCCGCGATGAGTTAAAGGCCAACCTGATCTTTATTGATGCGGTTGATCGTTTTCTGGATAAACTCGCCGGCGTAGACGACCCCGAACAAAAGCGCAAGATTATCGGCGCCGAATTTATTGAGGTGTTTGATGAAGAGGCGGGTAAACTCAACGGCATTGAGTTTTTGGCGCAGGGCACCATTTACCCCGATATTGTGGAAAGCGGCACCAAAACAGCAAAAGCGGTCAAGGCGCACCACAATGTCGGCGGATTGCCGGAAAAAATGAACTTCAAACTCGTTGAACCGCTCAAATTTTTGTTCAAAGATGAAGTCCGCGCCTGCGGCAAAGAACTCGGTTTGCCGGACAGCATGGTTTACCGCCAGCCGTTCCCCGGCCCCGGGCTCGGTGTGCGCTGCCTCGGCGCGATCACGAGGGACCGCTTGGAGGCTGTACGCGAATCCGACGCGATTTTACGCGAGGAGTTCAAGAACGCGGGACTTGAAGGTAAAGTCTGGCAGTATTTTACGCTGATTCCGGATTACCGCTCCGTCGGCGTCAAGAATAACGCGCGCTCTTTCGAATACCCCGTCATCATCCGCGCGGTCAACACCGTTGACGCGATGACCGCCACCATCGAGCATTTGGACTGGGCGCTGCTGGACAAAATTACGATGCGTATCATCACCGAAGTTAAAGGTGTGAACAGGGTCTGCTACGACCTTTCGCCCAAACCCACGGGCACGATTGAGTGGGAATAAATAATTAGTGTTTCCTGAATCCTGAAAAGCGTTGGTAATACAGCGTTTTTCAGGATTTTTCTTTTTTGCTGGCTACAAATTGGCTATATTTGCGACGTTTTTTGTAGCCAGAGGCTCACGGCATGATGCCGTCAAGCTGTCTGGCTACCTCCACCTGCTTGTTGGGGTACAGGTGGCTGTACGTGTCCATCGTGGTCTGCACCTTCTCGTGTCCGAGCCGCTCCGCGATCAGCAGCGGGGAGAAGCCCATCTCCACCAGCAGGCTGGCGTGGCTATGTCGAATGTCATGCACCCGTATCCGCTTCACGCCCGATGCCTTGCAGCCATACTCCATTTCGTGATACAGAAAGCTCTTGGTGTAGGGAAACAGCCGATCATCACTTTGCAGTCCGTAGCAATGGGACATATACTCCTGCAAACAGTTGCAAAGACCGTCGGGAATGGGGATAGTGCGGATGCTTTTCGGTGTTTTCGGAGTGGTGATAATATCCTCTCTGCCGAGGCGCTGATAGCTCTTGTTCACCGTCAGGGTCTTCTTCTCGAAGTCGATGTCCGACGGTGTGAGTGCCAGCAGCTCTCCCTCCCGAATCCCCGTGTAGTACATGGTCATGAATACCGTGTAGCTGGCGGGACGGTCTTTCATGCTCTCGATAAAGGTCTGGAACTCGTCCTTTGTCCAGAACAGCATCTCGTCGGCTTTCTTCTTGCCCATGCTCCCCGCCTTGTGGCAGGGGTTTTCTTTCAAGCCATAGTATTTGACTGCGTAGTTGAAAATCGCCGTGAGCTGGTTGTTGATGCACTTGAGATAGGTCTGGGCGTAAGGCTTGCCATTTTCATCCCGATAGCTGGTCAGGGAGTTCTGCCATTGGCGCACATGAGTGGGCTTGATCTCGTTCAGCGGGATTTTCTTAAAGAAAGGCGTTACCTTCAGGTCAATCAGCCATTTCTTGCTGGCAACGGTGGAGGGCTTGAGGCGGTGCTCCATATCCTTGACATACAGGGCGATGAAGTCACCGAAGGTCATGCCGAGGCTGCCCGTGGATTGGCTGATAAAGTCCCGTTCCCATTGAAGGGCTTCCTTCTTGGTGGCAAAGCCACGCTTCTTCTTGTGGATGGTCTTGCCCGTCCAGTCCGTCACGCGGATCTGGGACATCCAGCGACCGGTGTCGCCGTCTTTTGTTACTGACATTTTTACCTCCTTCC
>CAZRMB010000324.1:0-2981 GCA_964600925.1 uncultured Syntrophomonas sp. | reverse complement strand
GTTCAGGCTGGTGAAGGGGACGGCAGCGGCGGTGGTTCGACAGTGCCGTTGGGCCTGGCTTCTTCAACGCCGACGAACGGTCAGACCGGGGTGGAACTCCAGCCTTTATTAAAGCTAACCTTTAATAAAAATGTGATCAACCTGGCTATCCGGGATGCCAATAAAAAATGTTTTACCCTGGTAACCTCTGCCGGCAGTCAGGTGCCAATTGAAGTAATCATGGCTGACGATCAGCTTTATCCGGAAGAGAAACGCAACATCAGTATCAAACCGTTACAGGCTTTACAGCCCGGCACCGCTTATACACTAAAAATTTCACCTGAGTTGACGGCCAAGAACGGCACCAGCCTTGGACATGTAGTGACGCTGAATTTTGTTACGGAAGGCACTGCAACGGCAGCTCCAACTGCGCCTGAAACGCAGCCGGATGACAGTGCGACTGCTTCAACCGCCGAGAATAATGCTGCCGAGAGCGGTCAAACGATAACTTCAGAAACTGAAAAAACAGGAGATGTAAAAACAGAAGTAAAAGAAAATACTGATTTACAAACTACTTCTGAGATTAATACAGATAATCAGGTCAAAGACCAGCCGGTTCAACAACCTGCCCCTATTGCTGAAGATCAGCAGGATTCATATACCATATACCTGCTGGCGGCAGGAATAGCATTGCTGGCAGCGTCGGGGTATGCTTACTATAGAAAAAGAAATAAATAAGCAGGAGTGAACAGTACGAAAAAGAAGACGCTATACGCCATCCTGCTGCTGGGGCCGTTGCTTTGTATATTTTTTACCTTGTTTACAGGTAGATATCCGGTTTCAATGAATGCGGTTGTGCAGATTTTATGGTCCAAAATAACTTTCAGCCCCTGTAATGTTGATGAAATCTATCAGACCGTGGTCTGGGATATTCGTATGCCCAGAGCGATTCTGGGAGCATTGGTTGGTGGCTGCCTGGCAGTGAGCGGGGCAGCCTTTCAAGGTTTATTCCGTAACCCTCTGGTCAGTTCGGGGATTCTGGGAGTTACTTCGGGGGCCGGTTTTGGGGCGGCTCTGGCAATTATACTTTTCAAGGCTACCGCCCCCATTTATCTTTTTGCTTTTGCCTTCGGAGGCATGGCGGTTATGTTCAGCTATTTGATCGGCCGGGTCTACAACACCACCCCCACTATTATGCTGGTATTGGGGGGCACGATCGTTTCCTCCATTTTTTCTGCATTAATATCCTTTGCCAAATATGTGGCTGACCCTACAGACGAACTGCCCAGCATTGTCTTTTGGCTGATGGGCAGTCTGGCTTCCGCTCGTTATCAGGATATTTTAATTGCCGGTATTCCAATGCTGGTGGGAATATTGGGTTTGCTGGCGGTGCGCTGGCGGATAAACGTCTTATCCATGGGAGACAAGGAAGCCCAGACGATGGGCATTAATACCCAGATCAACAAGGGAATCGTAATTGTTTGTGCCACTCTGGCTACAGCAGGCGCAGTGTGCGTGAGCGGCATTATCGGTTGGGTAGGTTTGGTCATACCCCATATAGGGCGTATGCTGGTAGGCAATGACAATCGGGTCTTGATTCCCGCCAGTCTGTCCCTGGGGGCTTGTTTTATAATATTGATCGACAATATGGCCAGAATGATTAGTGGTTCGGAAATACCCCTGGGCATTTTGACATCCCTGGTTGGAGGACCTTTCTTCATTTATCTGTTGAAGAGGACCAAGGGAGGGGGATGGTAAAATGGAAGCGCTGTTAGCAGTAAGGAACCTGAGTTTTGGTTATAACAAAACCGATGTTTTGACAGATATATCTTTTACCGTCCAGCGCGGAGAGATCCTTTTCCTGCTGGGACCCAACGGCTGCGGGAAAACCACTTTGCTGGACTGTGTATTGGGATTTTTAAAACCCGGGCAGGGAGAAATATATCTTAATGGCAATAACATAAAAGATATTAAAGCCGGGCAGATGGCCAGACAAATGGCTTACGTACCCCAGAGTCATGAAAAGACCTTTCCCTATACGGTATTGGATATCGTATTGATGGGCAGGGCCTCTTATGTGGGAGCATTTTCAGCCCCTTCGCAACAGGACACAGCAATTGCTAAGCAAACTTTGCAAATGTTGGGGATATATGATCTGAAAGATCGGCCTTATACTCAGTTGAGCGGAGGAGAAGGGCAATTGGTGATGATCGCCCGGGCGCTGGTACAGCAAACCGAATTGATCGTAATGGATGAACCTACAGCCCATTTGGATTTCAAACACGAGATGGTAATCATGGAAACGATCGTCGATCTGGTCAAGGAAACCGGCATTTCAATTTTAATCGCCAGCCATTTCCCCAATCATGCTTTCTACTTTAAGAATAATGAGCTTCGCTGTAAGGTAGCTTTAATGAATGAACACAGGTTTATAGATTTGGGGGAACCATCCGAGGTCCTGACAGAGGAGAACTTGAGAAAAACGTATAATGTTAATGCCCGGTTGGTGTCATGCTTGATTGATGATGAGCATCAAGTCAATCAGATCATACCGATCAGTACATATAGATCGAAGAATAATCCGGGAGAGGGGGAATCAAGATGATGCGAAAATCGAAACCTGGGGGACGGGAGCTGGTCGCAGCGCTGATCTTTCTGATTATGATCGTCTTGATGAGCGGTTGTGATCAAGCTGAAATTACGGAAAAAGATTCTTCCGCGACTGTAAGCATAACAGATTGTGCCGGACGGCAGGTGGAAATACCCGCCAAAGTAGAACGGGTTGCCTGTCTGTGTCCGGATGCGGCCTACACCCTGGCCATGTTTGGCCAGGGAGATAAAATGGTAGCAGTGGTTGACGGCATCAAAAGGGATATCATTCTGACCGATATGTATCCGACCATAAAAGATCTCCCGGTGCCTAAAAGCAGCGGCGTAATAAATATCGAGGAATTGATCGGCACCAGGCCGGATGTGGTTTTTGTCAAACGGGATATTTCCGG
>CAZRMB010000323.1:0-2988 GCA_964600925.1 uncultured Syntrophomonas sp. | reverse complement strand
AGTTTATCCTGATCGGAAACAAAAACTGCCGCCAGTATTTTGCCCTTTTCCTCATCTTCCAGAAGTTTGCTTAGAATTTTTGGCGCATTCTTTTGGAGCGCGTCCATCATTACGTTAATCTGTTTCTGCTTCTTTTCTTCCGATACACTTACTTCCAAAGGCAAGTCTGCCGCCAATTCCTGCGGACGTAGATAAACATTTTTAATATCTTCCCGATGGTACTGGGCAAGTTCGAAATTGTGGTCAAAGTACAAACAATGCTGGGGGCAATTTTCAACGCAAAAATTACAGTACATACAGTATTGAAAATCAATCGTATATGATAAAAGTTTTTTCTTTTTGGTTTTTTCATCCCGGACTGATTCCAGGCTTAAGACTTTATTAGGACAAACTTTGGTACACATCTCGCAGGCAATACAATCCTGGAACTCAAGCTGCAGATTCCCTCTGAATCGCTGCGGCAGCACCGGCATCTGTTCCGGGTATTGCTGGGTAATTTCTCTTTCAAAGGTGTGTTTCAGGGTAATCCCCAATCCTTTTAATAAACCTGTTCCGTACATCTAAAATCACCATCCCATCCACATAAAGAATTCAATTCCTGCACCGGTGAGCAGGATATTGGCCAGACTCACCGGAATAAGAAACTTCCAGCTGAAAGACATTAGATGATCCATCCGGATCCGGGGGAACGTCCACTTTATCAGGAAAAACATATTCAAAATAAGATAGGTCTTAATAATGATCCACAGCCAGGAAGGCAGCCACGGGCCTTGCCAGCCGCCAAAAAATACAGTGGCCATCAGCGCCGATACAGCCACCAGATTGGTGTATTCAGCCAGAAAGAACAAAGCCCAGCGCATGCCGGTATATTCTGTATAGGCACCGGCGGTAAGTTCCTGCTCCGCTTCCGGCATATCAAAAGGTCCCCGGTTTAACTCTGCGGTCGCCGCAATAAAAAAAGTAACGAAGGCAATGGGCTGCAAAACCACAAACCAGATGTTGCCCTGGGCAGCAACAATATCAGACATTCTGAGTGATCCCGTAATCATGACCACACCCAACAGGGAAAACGCCAGGGGGATTTCATAGGAGATCATCTGCGCAACCGAACGCATTCCTCCCAGGAGCGACCATTTGTTGTTTGAACCCCATCCCGCCATCAAAATCGCGATGGTACTCAAAGAACCAATGGAAATGAAGTAAAACAAACCTACGTTTAAATCAACAATTTGCATGTCTTTGCCCATGGGAATCACTGCGTACAACATGATCGAAATAATGATAAAAACCATCGGGGCAGTTTTAAAAATCATTTTATCGGTTTGGGAAGGAACAATATCTTCCTTGGTCAGTAGCTTGATGGCATCAGCAATGGTTTGAAACAGACCAAACGGACCCAGCCGGTTTGGACCCAGGCGTTGCTGGATAAAACCGGAGACCTTGCGCTCCAGCCAAATCAGAACGGTAATATTCAAAACCACGATAGCGATAATAGCAATCCATTGTGTTACCAGCAAAATCAGATCAGCCCACCCTAACGGTACTCCCAGACCCGTAAGCGAGGCGACCAGCGCATGGGCAATGTTAACAAATAAGTTTTCCATAAATATCTCCGCTCCTTTACCTATCGATCAGCTTCGCCCAGCACCGGATCCAGGGCGGCAATATTGGCGATGATATCCTGCAGCTTGCCGCCACGGGAGATCAGGGGCAGAACCATCAGATTGATGAAAGACGGTGCCCGCACATGCAGGCGATATGGCTTTTCCCCACCGTCAGATACCATATAATAGCCCAGTTCTCCTTTGGATGATTCGATGCGATGGTAAACTTCCAACCCTTTCCCGGGTTTCAGGACCCGCGGCACCCTGGCCCGGATCTCGCCTTCAGGCAGTTGATCCAAAGCCTGCTCTATAATCTTGCCGCTCTGTTCAATTTCCCGGATGCGAACCATAAAGCGATCAAAGTTATCACCTGTTTCACCCAACGGCACCTTGAATTCAAAGCGATCATAAATGCCGTACGGTTCTGCTTTACGAAGATCATAATCAACTCCGCTGGCCCTTAAATTGGGACCGGTGATGCCGTAATTGATGGCATCTTCAGCGGATAGTACCCCGATATTTTTCAGTCGGGCCTGCAGGATCTCATTACCCGCCAGCAACCCGTAGTATTCATCTGTCATTTGCGGTATATTGCGGATAAAACTATGGGCAGCAGGGATAAACTCCTCGGGAAGATCTTCGGCAAAGCCCCCGAAACGCATATAGGAAGCGATCATTCTCTGACCGCTGGTCATCTCAAACAGATCCATGATCTTTTCCCGGTCGCGCATACAATAGGTAAAACCAGTGGTTGCGCCCAGGTCGATCGCCAAACTGCCAACGAAAAGAATATGAGAAGCGATCCTTGAGAACTCGCCCATAATGATACGAATGTACTCAGCCCGTTCCGGCACTTCAATGTCCAGCATCTTTTCGACCGTCTGTACGTAACCTAGCGTCGGCAAATGGCTGGCCAGGTAATCAAGACGCGAGGCATAGGGAATAAATTGCATATACGTCCGGCTTTCCGCAATCTTCTCAACGGCCCGATGCACATATCCCATATGCACGATTGCATCCACGATCATTTCTCCGTCCATCACTGCTTCGACATGCAATCCTCCATGGGTACTGGGATGAATAGGGCCGATATTTATGTGGTATTGATCCGTCTGTAACATTTTATCGTCCCTCCATCTTAAAATCTTTGCGCAATGGATGTCCGACATAGTCATCGGGCATAAGTATTCGGATCAAATTGGGATGATTTCTAAAAGTGATGCCCATCAGATCGTAAACTTCTCTTTCCTGCCAATCCGCCGTGGGCCATACCGAAAATACCGAATCAATCTCCGGTTTATCCCAGGGTATCCGTGTCTTTATCACAATCTTGCGGTTGGCCGGAATGGAGTAAAGATGATAGACGATTTCAAAGTTCCCATGG
>CAZRMB010000322.1:0-3004 GCA_964600925.1 uncultured Syntrophomonas sp. | reverse complement strand
TCTTTAAATTTACGGAATTCGGAATAAGGTAAGAGATTGAATCATGAACTTTGCAATTAAAGGGAAACTACACCGACGTAAACCTTCCCACCAATAAAAAACAAAGTCATGGGCAAACTGCAAACAGAATTCAATGAATATCGCGCAAAAATGAATGAGGTAATTTTGAGTAAGAATAACCTCGTGATGAAGCGCTTGTGGAATCTTGATACCAATACGTATGAAGATGGGGCGCTTGATAAAAAGACAAAAGAAGTTTTTTATGAAAAACTCCTAAATCTAATGCTAACATTAATAACACGAAGGCATTAAATGCAACCCAAAACCAAATATTTACTTCCATATTATACTATTTTATTTACATATTTTCTCTTAGTTGTTATTTTTTCATTTTTAATACATCGTCATTTTTAATAAGGCATAACGTATTAGCGTTTTATTTAACGTTTCCCCAAATTTATGTAAAATATAGTTGAAAGGCAAATTGTTAGGTTGAATTTAAGGAAGAAGAGAGGAGGGGAAATGGGAAATAAAACCGAGTTGGACTGAGCCGGTTGCTATGGGTATTCTATTACGCAATAGTCTGCCTGTTTGGCCATACTTTCCAGAAGCAGACAAATGAAAGCATAAGGGGGATGATTTTGGGTTCTATTATCATACTTATCTCGATTAATTGGACATACCTTTTCTGTTTGGCTGATTTTAAGCCATTGAAGTTTGCTTGAGATAGTTTAAAAGAACGTTTCCTTCAATAATTTATTTATCCGGGAGCTAAAGATCTGGTTATGATGGAGCAGGGCATCATTCTTCCTTTTTGGCATTTTGGGCAGCATATCGGGTCTTTGCCCGAGATTATGCGTAGAACCTCATATGCGTTGAGTCCTTCCAACACTGAAAAATAGCTGCTCTTTTCGATCAGGTCAACGCAGGTTTGCAGTTTTGATTGCATGTTGCACAGGGCCAGAATGCCAAAATACCTGATTTTATAAAAGCCTGAGGGCAAAACATGCTGTAAGAAACGGCGGATAAACTCATCGGCATCAAGGGTCATGGTTCTTTGCACTGAACCGTATTTGTAGTCTTTGTAACTAAATGTGACCTTATCGTTTTCAAAGGCATGTATCCTGTGGTTTGAGATAGCTACCCGATGGGTGTAGTTGCCCAGATACCGGATAATACCCTCAGGTCCGGTAAATGGCTTTTGACAATACACTACCCAATTTTTCTGATAACAGAGTGCTTTAAGTGTTGCAAAATCCGGAGTATTATCGGGCAACAGCAGAACTCCTTTTCTGACAGAATGTTCAATAAGCCGGCAAAGTATCCCCCGGAATACCCCGCTGAGAAGTTTAACGGGAAGGAAGAATTTTTTAGATGAGGGGACCCATTCCATCTGGTCTTGCGAGAGTCCACCGGAGGGAGCGATCATGTGGATATGGGGATGATAAACCAGGGTTTGCCCCCATGTATGTAAAACACCAACAGCCCCTGCCTGTGCTCCCAGCAGATTGGGATTGGCAGCACATTGCACCAAAGCCTGTCCTGCAGCCTTGAAAAGCAAGTCGTAAGCCTTGTCCTGATTGAGGTAGAACATTGCGTTCAGACAATCCGGCACAGTAAATACCACATGGAAATGCCTTACCGGCGGGAGATTGGCAGAAAGCTTGTCCACCCATTGTAGTTTTTTTGTGGACTGACACTTTGGACAATGCCTGTTACGGCATGAATTATAGGATGGTCTGGAATATCCACAGTGGGTGCATTTGTCTGTGTGGCCACCTAAATTGGATGTACGGCAATTTTCTATGGCATGAAATGCTTTTATCTGATCGGCGGATAGACAATGTGTATTGAGAAACCCCTCACCACAGGCCCTGAAAATATCGGCCAGTTCGATGGTCTGTCTTTTGTTTTCCATGACGGGCGTTATTAAATGTCCATGGAGTCCAGCGGAGATGAGATACCGGAAGGCTGCACATTGACCAGGTGCATGTAAAGGGCCGTTGTTTTGAGGGATACATGCCCCATAAACTCCTGTATTATGCGGATATTGACGCCCTTTTCCAACAGGTGCGTTGCAAAACAATGCCTTAGGGTATGAAAGGATACATTTTTCTTAATACCCGCTTTTGCTGCACTGTTCTTGATAATGCAGTTCAATGTCTGTTCGGAGAGTTTTACCCCTTTTTTCCCCTGCGGCTCAAAGAGAAAGGTTTTTGGCCGTTGGAATTTGTAATAGGTACGCAGCAGATCGAGTACTTTGGGAGAGAGGATGGTGTGCCTGTCCTTTTTGCCTTTGCCCTGCACCACGCGTACCAGCATGCGGGCAGAATCAATGTCGGCAGGTTTAATCATTTGGGTTTCCTGTCGCCTTAAACCTGCCGAGTAGGCCAGTGCCAGTATTGCACGGTGCTTGATGTTTTGGGTAACAGCAATGAGCCTCTCAACTTCACCTGTTGATAAAACAACAGGCAATTTTTTCTCCCTGCGAGGCCGGCGGATTTTGAATTGCTCCCACTCTCGGCCTAAAACATCAACCTGCAGAATTTTGAAGGCACTGATAGTCTGGTTGACCAGTGAAACTGAAATCTTTTCGTTGGTAATCCGTTGATGCAGATAATCTTTGAGTTGCAGATTTGTAATGGAATCAAGGGGAATGGCCAGATCACACTCGACCTTTGATAAAAGCTCACTATAGCTATGCACTGTACGTGGGCTGTAATTACGGAGCTGCATCTCCTGGATCAGCTTCTCTACCAGAAGGGATTCTTTTTTTTCATGATAAATAGTTTTAAAATGTTCATCTTAAAACTATTAGAAAATCATGAGAAAATTACCGATAGGTTTAGTTCAACTTGTTTATATATAAAGAAAAGCATTATATAGCCTGCATGCATGTTATGGCTATGTAAAGCTTTGTGGATTTTTATTTTTCTAAGATAGAAATTAACTTTTTATAAATTGTCAAACGGACTGGCGATTTTTAACAAGCTTTTTTCACTCA
>CAZRMB010000321.1:0-3023 GCA_964600925.1 uncultured Syntrophomonas sp. | reverse complement strand
AATACTGGGATATATATCCTGCTACCGGCCAGGCCATTGTGCCTGAACCGCTGCCGGAACGAGACGCCACCTGTATTACGCGGGTTCCTTTAACCATGACCTTATCCTTAGGTTGCTCGATAATCTTTTCAGATATAACTTCTTTTTTCTCAATACGGTTGTTAATTTTTTCGGCAACATAGGCGATCTCTTTTTTGCCGTTGGCTCCGTTGCTTTTTATCTTTATGCTGTTCGCACTGTTGTCGGTGATGATTTTGGTCTCATATGGAATGATTTCCGTTGCCTTTCCTTCGATTTTGGCAACTACGTTTATGTATGGTTTGCTTTTGACTAATACGATTTCCTGGCCCAGTTGCAACAGGTCATTTTCTTCCAGGTTATTGGCCTTTAATATATCCTCCACGTACATGTCATTGGCACGGGCAATGCTCCAAATACTGTCGCCTTCCTTGATCTTGTATTTTTCCGGGCTGGCGGTACCGGTGGTGATCAGGCTCCAGGCTTCCTGGGGAGTCAATACTTCACCTGCATAAACCTTGGCTTCCTTGACGGCAACCTTTTCTGCAAAAGCTGCGGAAACAAGTTTTTCATCATCCCCTACCCAACTGTAGGCGGATTTCAATTTGGCCAGCAGTGAGTCGGCTGCTGCCTTATTCGGCATACTCGCAATGGTTTTACCGTCCACCACGATTACCGCGCCATTGGTCTGGAATTTCAGTCCTTTTTGCAGTGCAGGGTTGATTTTTTCCTCGGCCAGAAGAATTTTTCTATCGGCAAAAATACGATTATATTCAATTTTGCTGCTGAGAACGATCTTCTTATTGTCCTTGCCCAGTTGTTTGCTGATTTGTTCTACGGCCAATTCAACTTTGTTGCGATCCTTGACAATGAATTGCTGTTTGCCGTTAATCAAAACTGCATATGCAGGAGTTTTGATCCCCAAGAACCAGACACACATTAACATAACTACTAAAACCGAAACGCCGGCGGCTAATAATTTTTGATTTTTCGAAATATTGTGCATATTAAATCTCCATTTGTTTTTTATAAATTAAGCCTCTTTTCATATTTCTACAACAAATCCTAATCTTCCTGCAAAAATCTTTATTTAATTATATGTAAGCTAATCTTTCCATGGTTTCCAGATATATCGCACCTTCGATTCTTTTGCGGTGCATAATGCAGCTGACCTGACTGGGCTTGCCAATGTCGCCGTTGGCATGGTAGGCATTGGCATGACAGCCGCCGCCGCAGAAGTATCTGGCCCAGCATTTCCTGCATTCGCTCTTGTTCTGCAAATGGTTGCGGGCAAATTCACCACGCAGCTTTTCATTGAGCTGTCCGGCAAAAATATTGCCCAGTAAGAATTGTTTTTCACCTACAAACTGATGGCACGGATAAATATCGCCATTAGGAGTAACAACCAGATATTCCATTCCCGCACCGCAGCCCGACAACCGCTTGGCCAGGCAAGGTCCCTTTTGCATATCCAGATTAAAATGGAAAAAATCGATCTCTCGTCCGGCACGCTTGTATTCATATAGAAGATCGGTCAAACGTTCATATTCGGCCAGAACTTGTCCCAGGTCTTCTTCCTGAATACTATAGCCGTTGTCTTCCCCCACCGCCGGTTCCAAAGAAATCGCATCAAAGCCCAGCTCTGCTATGTGGCGCAGATCTTCACTGAAATCCAGGTTCTTTTTGGTGAAGGTGCCGCGAATATAATAGCTTTTGGGCTTGCTATCGACCATTTTTTTGATTTTGGGTACGATAAGATCATAGGTACCTGCGCCATTGTTCAAGATCCGGTGGCGATCATTGGTTTCCGGCCGGCCATCCAAACTGAGAATTACACCTAATTTCTCTGCCTGCACAAAATCAATGATCTCATCGCTGATCAAGAGGGCATTGGTGGTCAAAGTGAAATTGATATGTTTGTTCCAGCGACTTTCCAGTTGGCGGCCATAGGCAACCAGCTGCTTGAGCATATCTGCTGTCAGCAGAGGCTCACCGCCAAAAAAATCCACTTCCAAATTTCGAATAGGACCGCTTTGCTCCATCAGGTAGTCCAAAGCACGCTTGCCCGTCTCCAGGGACATGAGGCCGGCTTCCATGCCGAAATCCCCCTGACTGGCAAAACAATAGCGGCATTTCATATTGCAGGCATGGGCTACATTCAAACAGAGCGCCTTGACATGCAAGCCGGACAAATCCAGCAGCGGCAGATCTTCCTCGGAAAACAGCGCTCCCTGCTGCCAGGCTTCATCTATTTCCTCGGCAATATCGTTGAGATCCTCGACCGGGTAAGTGTAGGCCAGATCCTGCACGACTCTTTCCACATCACCGCTGTACTCCATAAGGCGGGTTATAAAAGCACAGCTTATATCGTCCAGCAGATGGATCGCACCGCTGTTAACGTCCAGCATAATATTCTGTTGTTGCCATTGAAATAAATGAACATTGGCTTGAAAGTCATAGTTGACCAATTTCTGCAAGAAATTCTCCCCGTTTCCCCTGATGATAAGCTACCTTAAAAGTCCTGAAAAACAAAAACAGGGGCTTGCGCCCCTATTTAAAAACGATTCTATGCAACTACTGGTTTTTGCAGCTTTGATTCCCTACCGTACAGGAGGTCTTGCATGCGGACTGACAGGAACTTGCACATTCCCGGCAGTTGATGGCATCCTTATCTCTTTTCAGATTTGGATTGATGATCGTGGTAATGTGTTTTTTCAATCTCCGAACCCCCTTCCCCTATCAACCTGGTTCCCGTCCCAACAACGGGATATGTAAGATGTTTTGTCGTATCCACCGCAGGGGGGACTGCCCTAATGCGGTGCTATTAATTTATGGAGCGGGAAAAGGGGTTCGAACCCTCGACACCCGGCTTGGGAAGCCGGTGCTCTGCCACTGAGCTACTCCCGCCTGTCTGATCAATACAATCTCAAGTTGATAAGTTTTTTAAAAAATGGCGAAGCCGATGGGATTTGAACCCACGCTCTCCGGCTTGACAGGCCGGCATG
>CAZRMB010000320.1:0-3027 GCA_964600925.1 uncultured Syntrophomonas sp. | reverse complement strand
CCCCGGGTCGTGTCGGTGATACTTTTGCTGGTAGCGTTTACGATTCTGCCAACCATCACGAAACTTGTCATCGGCGGGACAGAGGGGCCTAGCCCCGGCCTGCGGCTGATTTTTGCTTTTATTTTTATGATCCTGATGTTTATTGGTGGAAGATATTTAAAAGGCTTGCTTAAAAACACGCTGGTACTGGCAGCTATGGTGCTGGGCAGTCTGGCTTACTTCCTTATTGATCCCGGCTGGGCGGCCCACGTCAGTGTGGGAAATATCAGCCCGGTGTCATTGTTTTTTAGCGGTTTGAATACCTCACTGGCTATTGAGCCGGGCGTATTGGTGGCTTTTGTGCTTTGTTTCCTGGGCTTGTCGATCAATGATCTGGGCTCCATCCAGGCGGTGGGTCTGGTGTTAAAGGCGGATGAAATGCCGCGCCGCATAACCCGTGGCATTACAGCCACGGGGATCGGTAATGTTCTGGCGGGATTCATGGGCGTCATCGGACCGGTGAATTTCTCTTTCAGCCCCGGGCTTATTGTCGCAACCGGCTGTGCAGCCCGCCGCAGCTTGATACCTGCCGGGGTGGCAATGCTGGTGCTGGCATTTTTACCGCAGGTAATCTTTTATCTTTCCTTTATTCCTGCGGTTGTGATTGGCTGTGTTTTGTTCTATACCATGTGTACCCAAGTGGCGGCGGGTCTGATGACTGCTTTTGACGCCCTGAAAGAATTGGGAGAACCACGGTTTGACAACGCACTGCTGATCAGTTTGCCCATTTTGATGGGGGTGATAGTATCCTTCCTGCCTCAGGAGATTACGGCCAGCTATCCTTACAGTCTGCGTCCCATACTCAGCAACGGATTTGTAGTGGGGATCGTCACTTCCCTGGTGCTTGAACATACGATTGGACGCCCGACGCGCGACCTGTAAATATACGTTGGAAAACCATGCCAAGTAAATGAAAGTTTCCCCAGACTGCCGTTCAGTTTGAGGAAACTTTTTGTTTTGAGCAACGGTAATTTAGTACCGTCCAAGTCTATGCTATTACCCGGAATGAATTATTGATCTGCATCATGATTTAGGTAACCTTTTTCCTGGGCCAGCATATCCAGATAAATGGTTTCCATATTGGCGATAAACAGGTCAGTGGTTTTACCGGTCTGACGTTCATCATATGTTTTTAGATAACCTTTGCATTTTTCACAGGTGTATATCTGATAGGCATTGTCATCTTCGACACTGATGAAATTTATCGAATTGGGTTCGTCATTACCGCAATGGACACAATAGATGCTGCGGCTTTCCCATTCAGTGAAACAGCGGTCGCAGAACATAAAACGCTTGCCGTCTTCTTCGCGCAGGCGACTGAAATGCGATTTGCTGCCGCAGAATGGACAGAAGGACGTCTGACTCCAGAAGCCGATTTCATCTTGATTAAATTGCTCATAATAAGGCTGGGCGAGCATGCGCAGATAAGGACGCAGGGCATGATCAACGGTAAAGATCAACAGTTCATCAGCTACGCCCAATTCTTCCGCCAGCTCTATAAGATACGACTGATCATCCCCCAGCAATATGGCAGCAACGTTAGCGAAGTCCAGCTTGTCTGCGGCCTTGCGCAGATTGTCGGCAACCTCAGCATTCATCGGCCGATTGTTTTTAAGAAAAT
Organism: uncultured Syntrophomonas sp.; assembly: GCA_964600925.1. Classification (GTDB taxonomy): domain Bacteria; phylum Bacillota; class Syntrophomonadia; order Syntrophomonadales; family Syntrophomonadaceae; genus Syntrophomonas_B. Next base: position 1,367 of record CAZRMB010000320.1, on the reverse strand, counting down.
CCACCAGCGCCAGAAAAGTGTTTTTAAGCTGCAGGGGATCGATCTTGAATCGGTTTTGTTTCATCAGATTCTTTTGATTGTTGGTCAGTAATCGACGGACATCAATATGCTCGGGCACATAACTTTGTTTTAATATAATTTCCTGCTCATTTTGCCAGTTCTCCAGGTTCATATAAAAATCAATATACCCTTCAGGAAGGGCGACGGGAGTTTGCCTGCTCATAAATGTCCTCCTTTAACAAATTGAAACGGTGGTGTTTTGCCAAGTATTGACCGGCAAGGAGTCAGGTCCTTGCCGGCATCAAAAAGGGGAGTGTAACTCCCCTTTTTGTTTCATATATTATATCACATTTAATAATTTATTCCCCATCGGTTTTGTCGCCATAGGTCTCTTCATACCATACAGCATGATGATGTTTGGCCCAGTCAGCGCGAACCGTGCCTTTCCACATTCCCCAGAAGGACTCGCCGGAACCGGTATGGAAGGAACCCAGATAACCGTGCATGCAGACCATGCAGGTTGCCAGGATCATGGCAATGTCATGGGTGGGGTAAGCCACTCTGACCAGACCAGCCGGGAAAATGGACGGGAACCACATGATATATCCGCTTAATACCAGCAGGATAACCATGGTGGGGGTCACGATGGAGTTGCCTTTTTCACCGCCATTGAAGCGGGTTTGCGGCGGCACTTTGACCGGAAAGCCAAAGAACTCCAGCGGGAAGTTCAGGATGAATTTGATGTCATTCAGGCCGAAACGCAGGATGTCTTTAATCCAGCTAATGATTCCTTTGAAGTCAAAGACAACAAAGATCGCCAGTAAAATGGTCAGAAGGACGGCTGCAATTCTATGCACCAGACCGGCTCCGCCGTAACCGCCGAAAATGGCTGCCAACCAGTCTACTCCGTCCAGGAACAAGACCAGGCCCGTGAACAGACACAGCAGGAAGGTCACAGTATGGCCCCAATGGGTGATGCGAGCCACAAAATTAAAACGCTCTACTCTTTTAACATCATCTTTATATTCGGGTAACCATTGCATTATTCATGACCTCCTTCCTCATGTTCACCGTGTCCGCCATGTTTGTTGGCGAGTATACGGGTGGTTACAAAACTGGTTGCCGAAGCGGCCAGCATTAAGGGCATCAACCAGCCAAAATAAGGCTGGATAACATTCTGCCAGGCAGAGATGTTCTTGGGTATATGCGGGTTGACCGGCAGATCAAATTTGTCCGGGGTGTCAGTCAACACATACAGCTTGTTCAGTCCGCCTAATTCCAATTTGCCATAAACGGTAGCATTGGGATAGCCGTTGGCGCGCAGATACTTGGCACGATCTTCGGCCTTCTGCAACAACTCATCGCGG
>CAZRMB010000319.1:0-3043 GCA_964600925.1 uncultured Syntrophomonas sp. | reverse complement strand
ATCGGAATCATGAAAGCCATCGGTTACAATGATTTTAAAATCATCAGCCATTATACCGCCTATGGCCTTAGTGTAAGTGTGCTGGGATGCATCACCGGAATCATAGCGGGGGTGTTATTGGCATCATATATGTCTTCGGTTTATAGTCTGTATTTTAATTTGCCCCAGGCGATCGGCGGAATCAATCTGAAAACTTTACTGCAAAGCGTTGCCTTGAGCATATCGGTCGGGGCTGCTTCAGGATTTCTGGCTGCGCGTTCGGTGATCAGGATAAATCCTGCCGAGGCCATGCGGCTGCCAGCCCCGCCCCAGGGTAACAAGATTTTGCTGGAAAGATGGCGAGGACTATGGACAAGGCTGAACAGCAGTTGGAAGATGAGCCTGCGATCCATCAGCCGCAACCGGGCCCGTTCGTTGGTAACCATTTTTGGAGTTATGAGTGCGGTGGTGTTACTGGTTTTTTCTATGTTTACCAATGATGCGGTGGATTATATGTTGAACTGGAATTTTCAGGATGTGAATCGATATGATTATACCGTACGATTTGCCGAACCGATCGAATACCGGGAAATTCAATACTGGCAGCAATGGCAGGATATTTATCAAATTGAGCCGCAATTGGAAATGCCGATAAAAATTCATTACAACGGCCGCAGCGAAGATGAGCTTTGTACCGGCATGACGGTCGACAGTGATTTAAAAAGAGTGCTGAACCAGGCGGGCGAACGGCTGCAGATCCCGGAAGAAGGATTGCTGATCAGCCGGCGTACGGCGCAAAAACTTGGTGTAAAAACGGGTGACAAAGTAAGGGTGGAAACCAAAATGTCAGTGGGTGCATCCCATACTTCTGAGCTGCTGGTCATAGGCGTCAATGACCAGCTGATGGGCTCGGGCTCTTTTGTATCGCTGGAAACAGCCAACCGGATGCTGGATGAGAAACGGACCATCAATACCGTGATGTTTAAAGCCGCTCCCGGCAGTGCCGATAAAATTGAAAAACGGTTGAATGATTTGCCCAAGGTCAGTTCTGTGACCAGCCGCGCCGAAGAATTACAGAGTTTTTATAATCTGTTGGATACGACGGTCATATTTATAGGGATAATGATTCTATTGTCAGCCTTACTGGGCTTGGTCATAGTTTACAATTCATCCATAATGGCGTTTAATGAGCGTAAAAGAGAATTGGCTTCATTAAAAGTACTGGGTTATTCTGACCCTGAAGTGGCAGGCATTTTAAGAAAAGAAACCTGGCTCCTGGCAATCATCGGTACGGTTTTGGGCTTGCCGGCTGGCAAGGGCCTGGGTCAGCTTTATATAGCCAGTGTAAGCACCGATCTTTACAGTCTGCCGGTGATCATCTATCCGCGCAGTTATATTATGGCTGCCCTGGGGGCGGTCGTGTTTGTCGCCATCGGGCAGTATCTGGCTTTGCGCAAGGCAGGACGGCTGGATATGGTCGAGGTGCTTAAGAACCGTGAATAAGGGGAGGATGGAAATGAAAAAAAAGATCTGGATCGTGGCTGTTATTGCCGTAGCAGCAGCTTTGCTCATCATACAGACCTTGACCGGCGGGCAGCAGGTTGAAGTTCTTAAAGCTGAAGCCGGGGATATAAGTACCTGGGTTGAAGATACCGCCTATGTGCAATCCCGGGACGAAGTAACCATCCAGGCCTCCCAGAGCGGCAAGATCGTCAGGGTGGCGGTCGAAACCGGGCAGAAGGTAAGTGCCGGGCAGGAACTGCTGGTTATGGAAAATCCTGATTTTCAGTATCAGTTGAATGCCGCGGCAGTCCAGACGGAACAGCTGCAGGGCCAGTTGTCTGCATCAGCGATCGCGTTGGAGCAGTCCCGCCTGGATTTAAAGGAAGATCAGAAAAATCTGGTACGTTCCCGGCAGCTCTTCGAGTCCGGGGCTATATCCCAGGCTGAATATGATGTCAGCGTACAAAGAAATCTCACGCTGCAGAAGGCTGTCGAAAGCCAGCAACAGACCCAGCAATCATTGCGCCGGCAGTTGGAAAAGCAAAACACGCTGTATCAGGAATTGAAGGAGACCAGCCAGCAATTGGTGGTCAAAAGTACCGCTGCCGGAACGGTGCTCGATCTGCCGGTCAAGGAACAGCAGACCGTAATAGCTGGAGCTGCGTTGGCCCAAATCGGCAGTGTAAATGATTTGGAACTGAAAACTGAACTATTGAGCGATGATATTGGTGCGGTCAAGGTCGGCCAAAAGGTCGCCATCAGCGCTCCGCTCCTGGGAGATACCGTGCTTGAAGGCCAAGTGACCAAAATTTATCCGCGTGCCTATGAAAAAGTTTCCGCCCTGGGAGTCATTCAGCGCCGCGTACCGGTGCTTGTTTCATTGCCGGCATCAGAGCTGCTGGAACCGGGTTATGAAGTGCAGGTTAGGATCGAAACCAGCCTGAAACGCAATGTGGTCACGCTGCCCCGTACCGCCATCCGGGTCAATGATCAGGGACAGAACGAAGTGTTGGCCGTTATGGATGGAAAGATCAAACATATAAAAGTCCGGATCGGGATCAGGAATCCGGAAAAAGCGGAAATCATCAGTGGATTAAAAGCGGGGCAGAACGTGGTGCGCGATGCCAGCACGGATATCAAAGGAAATACCCGCGTTAAGGTTTAGAGGATACCGGCCAATATTGTGTGACTAGCCTGGAAAAAGTTAAAACCGTTCCTGCAGATATTCTTCGCCGACTTCTTTAAGATAATGAAGCAGGGTTTCCCGTTCGGGAAGAGGGATCTGCCGCAAACGAACCTTTTCATGACAATGGGGGCAGACCAACTGGAAGTCCGCATATTTTTTCGGGTCATCGAGCGCTTCCAGTAGCAGCGACAATAACGTAGGGCAAGTTTTATCGCCCTCGGAAAGGACTGCCGCGGTTTCCAGGGTCCAGTTATATTCATTGGCATCTTTGCCACAGGCTGAACAATAGATCATCAGGGTGGCAGCGGGATTTTTTCTGATGGCTTTTCCCTCCCCATCGGCAATTGCATAACGCCATTATTTTATGCCAGATAA
>CAZRMB010000318.1:0-3066 GCA_964600925.1 uncultured Syntrophomonas sp. | reverse complement strand
GGTTCCCGGGACCCGCAAGCAATCTTTGATTGCGTAAGCGGGTGGGGTTCTTATTCCAGCAATCACGGTCAAGCAAGCGCGTTTCTAAAACATTATCATGCAAAGGTACGAATTGGAAAGGAGGCATGGTGATGGAAAATGTCCTGGTTGTTGAAGGACTCAGCAAAGCTTTCGGTCAGGTGCAGGCGGTGGATGATCTGCATTTTGCCGTCGGCAAGGGCGAAGTATTTGGCCTGCTCGGGCACAACGGCGCTGGGAAAAGCACCAGCATCGAATGCATTTTGGGGGTGCAAAAAGCCCAACGGGGTATGGTGCGGGTTCTCGGTATGAATCCCTTGACTGATCGCAAACAACTCTTTGAAAAAGTGGGGGTACAGTTTCAGGAGACGAATTATCAGGCGAAAATAACGGTGGAGGAGATCTGCATGCTCAGGCATTCGCTTTACCGTCATCCGGCCGATTGGGAAGAGCTGCTGAAAGCCTTCGGCCTGGCCGGGATGAGGAAGCAGACGGTTTCCAAACTGTCCGGTGGAGAGCGGCAGCGCTTGTCGGTTGTGCTGGCGCTCATCCCTGACCCGGAGCTGGTTTTCCTGGATGAGCTTACCACCGGACTTGATCCCAAAGCCCGGCGCGATGTGTGGAAATACCTCGATAAGCTGAAGGAAAGGGGGCTGACGATTTTGCTGACCTCCCACTATATGGACGAGGTCGAGGCTCTCTGCGACAGAATCTGTATTTTGAAAAAGGGGCGCACGGTCGTACTGGATACGGTCGCGGGGGTTATTGAGCAAAGCCCGCACAACCATCTGGAGGAAGCCTATTTATGGTATTCAGGGGAGGAGGAAACTGCAAATGAAAGCCTTTAAGACCATGTTTCTAACGGAGCTGAAACTTAATATCAGGGATATGAACGATCTGCTTTTCGGGGTTGGTTTTGCAGTTGTGCTTACGCTCATACTGGGTATTGTGGTTGGAAACAAGCCAGCTTTTGCCGGCGCTGACTACAGTTTTATGGAACAGTCCTTCGGGGCACTGACCTCCATTGGCATTGCCGCCACCGGCATGATGGGGCTGCCGATCGCGGTCGCTGATTACCGGCACAACAAGATCCTCAAACAATTGCGGGTCACTCCGGTAAGCCCTGCCTTGCTGCTATTTGTTCAGTTCGTGGTCAACTTCTGCATGGCAATTCTGTCTCTGTTCATGGTATACGCAACCAGCGCGCTGCTTTTTGGTTACAGGATGCCGGGTTCCGTTTTCCGGTTTATGCTTGCGTATTTGCTGGTGCTGTTGTCAATTTACAGCATTGGCATGTTGATTGCCAGCGTCTCGCCCAATATGCAGACCGTCAATCTGTTGTGCTGTGTGGTGTATTTCCCCATGTTGCTTCTGTCAGGCGCAACTCTTCCATATGAAGTAATGCCTGCCCTGATGCAAAAAGCCAGCGATTTTCTCCCGCTGACCCAGGGGATCAAACTTCTCAAAGGGACTTCTCTGGGAATCCCTCTGGACAACATCATGCTTCCTGTTATGGTGATGATTGTGCTGTCCGTCATTTGCATCTGGCTCTCGGTTCGGTTTTTCCGTTGGGAATAAGAAATGTGTTAAAATGAATCTCAGTGACTCATCTGCAGTCACGAATCCCCCCTAAAGACAGGAAGCCGTTTTATGAACACGAAAATTATGACCTATCTTGCATTAGCATTCACAATATTATTTTGGGGCTTGTCGTTCATCGCGACGAAAATCGCCTTAACCAGTTTTACTCCCTTTGTTTACATGTTTTTCAGGTTTACACTGGCTTCGCTATTTTTTCTGGTCCTGATGCTTTGGCGCGGTTTTCCAAAACTGAGTGCCGGCGATCATAAAAAGTTATTTTTAATCGGGCTGCTTGAACCGGGATTGTATTTTATCTTTGAAACTTTCGGTTTGACCTATACCACTGCCTCCAAAGCATCATTAATTATTGCAGCGGTGCCCATCGCTGTATTGCTGCTGGCCCGGATATTTTTAAAGGAAACGATAAGCGGAAGAAGGTTATGGGGAGTCATATTGTCCATCGCGGGTATTATGATTTTAATTCTGGGAGATCCCAAATTCTCCGTTTCATCTGCAGGATCTTTACTGGGCGACGGGTTGATTTTTGGTGCAGTGATATCCGCGTCCTTTTACATGATTATTGCCCGGGACCTCGGCCAAAGGCTGTCGTCCTTGGAAATAACCAGCTTTCAGGTGATTTACGGAGCCATTCTGTTTACTCCCTTATTTCTCCTGAATATGGGCAGCATGCAATGGTCTCAGGTCAGCGTCCCGGCAGTTGGTGCGATTGTTTTTCTGGCCATCTTCGCCACCATTCTTGGTTTCCTCTTCTATAATTATGCCCTGGCCCGGATCCCTGCATCGCAGGTGGCGGTGTTTATTAACGGGATACCTGTTGTTACCGCAATTGGGGCATGGTTTATTTTAGGTGAGAGTTTGACCTTGCTGCAGATGGCAGGAGGATTGCTGGTCCTGATTGCGGTTATCGTGGCGAACAGGCCGCAACCCTCCCGACATTCTCGAAATCAATCAACTTCAGGCTAACTGCGTGCGGATTTTTTTATTATTTTACCCAACAGCAACGTAAGCACAAAACCTGCCCCGGCAATAATCGCCGACGCCATGAACATATGCGTGTAGCCCTGGTTTAAAGTGCTCTGAAATACGGTTTCAATGCTGCTGCGCATGTTCTCAATATTTTGCATAATCATGGGCGCCATCTGTGCAGGCACCAATTGTTGCATAGTTTCCTTGAGACGATCCACAATGGTTGTAACGTCAGCACTTTTCAGACCGGAAAAGACCTGGACCATATCGGTCTTGGGGTTCCCCTGCAGCAGCATGCTGCCGCCTTTCATATTCTCCTGCACCAGTTCCATCAAACGCGGCTGAAGATTTTGCCCGGCCTGGGCAATAAAGCCGATCATGATGCCGGGCGACATGGTCGTTCCGATGGATCTCACCACTGACATGGTGGCCACGGCAGTGGTCGCTTCATCGTCGTGTACACTTTGCATTACCAGAAAG
>CAZRMB010000317.1:1741-3076 GCA_964600925.1 uncultured Syntrophomonas sp. | reverse complement strand
CCGATTCCAGTAGAGGAACCGGTCTTAAGCTGCAGCTTGGTCCCCTTTTCATGCAGGGCAGTGGGAGCAATCCCCATTTCCTGACTGAATATCTTGCGAATTTCCTTGGCAAACAGTGAATTATCCAAACCCAGCGGGCAGGTCTGGGCACAGCGCCGGCATAAATTGCAGCGATAGGCCAACTCACCCAGACGGGCTATGGTTTCCCAGTTCACATCCATATCGGCTCCGGTAAATTTCTTGAATAATTTCCCGCCGCCGGTAAAGTAGCTGTTATATATTTTGCGAAAAGCATCTGCTCTGAAAATGGGCCGATACAGCTCATTATCGCCGGATGCTGTATAAACATGACAGGCATCGGAGCAGGTATTGCATTTGGCGCAGTAATCAAAAGACAGTTTCAGCGGCTGTAGTACCCCATTATTTGAATCCTGAAAAACCTTCTCCAAACCACTCAGGAACTTGTTGACAAATTCAACTTCTTCTTCCTTGGTTTTAGGACGTTGTAATGTATCAATTCCTGCACAGCCATCCAAAGACATGCAGTATTTTTCTCTCCATTCAGGTTTAACACCTGGAAAGTCAGACTCCATGCCCGGTTGGTCATAGGGGAAGCTCAAAGGCATCAAATGATCCAGTTTGATTAATTGTTCAACGGGTTTACCCAGATCTCTAGGTCTTAAATTATTTTGACTCACTGCTTTTTCTCCTTTCACCTTAAGCTTCTTTTTCTGCCACAGGTGGCTGTATATGTGATGCCGACCATTTGGTCACGGGCTTGTTTTGCATGGCGTTTTTTACTCTTTGTTCCATCTCACTGCCGGCAACATTAGGTTCATTTTCCCAGAGGATCTTATGGTAGGTGAAATATTTGCCGACATAGTGACTCATCTTGCTCAGCGGGATGTAAACAAACGTAATAGCCAGCAAGATTATATGAACCATTAAAGCAGTTGTCGGAACAATCGAAAGAGTAAGCGCCTGTGCAGTAACCTGGCGGGCGGAAGTGAAAGTCAGATCCGGACTCCAAATGATGATTCCGCTGATTAACGTCGCTAACAGCAGTAACAGATTGAAGTATTCCTGTGGGGTTGTATATTTGCTGAGAATTGGATCAAATATCCTGCGCAGCAGCAGAAAGGCGGCCCCCAGACCAGTCATAAACAGCCCAATTACTCCTGTAAAAATCGTTAAATAATAAAGAATTGCTGTCCACCACATAGCGTGCAAGCTTACAGATAAACCAGCAAATTCTGTTAATGCGCCAGTCACCAGTAAAAACGTCCATGCAAATAAAAAATAAATACCCACATGGAATGCATAGGAAATCCACCA
>CAZRMB010000317.1:0-1641 GCA_964600925.1 uncultured Syntrophomonas sp. | reverse complement strand
GGGCCATTACATCTTTTCGTATTGTCTGACCCGCGCTACAAAGTTTGCAGCCCACTCCGGATGTGACGGGGCATAAAGGTGATTATAGGAGGCAATTACATTCCCTGTGCACACACCATCCCTTTGGCCATCAAGGCCATAACCGCGTTCGACTTTAAAAATAAAATCAATTGCATTTTCATCCACATTGCAAATTCGGGAATGATGGAATTCATGGCCCCGGATCTCCGAACCCTCAGCAAACAGGTAGTTTGGTTTGAGCGTTGTCATTCTTGTATATCCATGTCCGTGCGGAGTGGATGACATTTGGGTATCACAGGGCAAAACACCGCACATTTCATAACTTTGGTCGTTATAGATAAGATTGCGGCAAAGATACATCAATCCCCCGCATTCTGCATAAACCGGTAAACCGTTTATGATCTCACGGCGAATCGAAGATCGCAGTAATATATTCTCCCCCAACTGTTGGCCAAAAACTTCCGGAAACCCGCCCCCGATATACAAACCTTGAATATCGGGCAGACACTTGTCAGCCAGACTGTTGATAAAGATTAGCTCAGCGCCTTCATCTTCCAGTGCTTCGAGGTTTTCAGGATAATAAAAGCTAAACACATCGTCTTTTATTATCCCGATACGAACCCGGGAAGATGATTGTTTACGAGGAATTACAACGGCCGGTAATGGCCTGGCGGAAGCAGCAATTTTCAATACTGCCTGCAAATCAACGTACTTTTCGATTTGCTGACCCAAACTCTCCAGCAATTCATGCACCTGATCCCATTCCTCGACCGTAACCAATCCCAGGTGGCGTTCGGCAATGAATGGTTTTTTTTGTTTGGGAATGGCTCCAATGACAGGTATGCCGGTATAACTCTCAATGGAACCGCGAAGTATATTCTCATGCCTGGCCCGGGCAACTTTGTTGAGGATCACCCCGGCAATTTCTGTATCTGGCTCAAAATTCTGAAATCCCTTGACCAAAGCAGCAGCACTGCGCGTCATCCGAGTCGTATCAATCACCAGAATGATCGGGGCTTTAACTGCTCTGGCTACTGCCGCTGTGCTGTCGCTGCCTTCCAGATCAAGACCGTCATAAAGCCCCATGGCTCCTTCAATCACGGCAATATCTGCACCCTGACATCCCCTGACAAATTGTTCAGCCAGTCTTTCTTTATTCAAAAAATACAAGTCTAGATTGCGACAACTTCTGCCAGCTGCCAGACTGAGCCAGCCCGGATCTATAAAATCAGGCCCCTTTTTAAATGGCTGAACAGCCAGTCCTGATCTTCTTAATGCAGCAATCAGTCCCAATGTAACCGTAGTTTTGCCTGAACGACCGTGTGGTGCTCCGATTGCCACTCTCATAGCGCTCACCCTTTGCCAAGTTATTTCCGATTCGGAATGTGATTAAAAGCTTTATTTAAGCGCAATATAACACAGATATATCAGGCCGCATAATTTAAATAATCTATGCCGCTATAATTTTTTTCAATGATTAGCGAGAATCAGCATTCAACGGAAACATTCTGACCAGAGATTAATCCTGCGATGGTATGTTTGTAACTTCACTTTGTTTACTTGGCCTTATACGCTGCACACGTTTGATAACCATACTTATTAGCAGGACAAGCAACAATA
>CAZRMB010000316.1:0-3088 GCA_964600925.1 uncultured Syntrophomonas sp. | reverse complement strand
AGACATCTTTTCCTTCATTTCCTTTATCTCGCATAAACCTTTCAGTTGCTTTTATCAAATTGGTGTTAAACCCAGCACAAAGTCCTCTATCAGACGTCATACATATAGCCCAGATCTTCTTGGGTTCACGTACTGCCAACAGAGGATGGGAGGTAGCGTCAACACGCAAGGCTAAACTGTTGAGTACATCCATAAATTTTCCAGCATAAGGGCGGAAATTCTCCATCCTCATTTGCGCCGACTTGAACTTTGATGCTGCCACCATGTTCATGGCACGTGTAATCTGCTTTGTTTTTTGAACAGCACCAACTTTTCTTCTTATGTCTTTCAGCGAGGCCACTACGATTTCTCCTCAACTAATTTTTTTTACTTATTCAGCAATAAAAACAGAATCAAATTCCGTCAACATATCCTTCATTTTCTTTTCCAGTTCGGGTGAAATAATCTTTTTCTCTTCAATTTCTTTCATTACATCAGCATGCTTTGATTCCACAAATCCCATTAATTGCTCTTCATAAGCACGTACCTTATCTACTTTATACTTATCGAGATATCCTTTAGTTCCAGCAAATAGCACAACAATCTGTTTGGAAAGATTCATTGGCTGATACTGTGGCTGTTTCAATAATTCCACAAGACGCACACCACGATCAAGTTGCGCCTGCGTAGATTTATCCAGATCACTGCCGAACGAAGCAAAGGCCGCCAATTCACGATACTGGGCAAGATCAAGTTTAAGAGTTCCGGCAACCTGTTTCATTGCCTTCACTTGAGCGGCACCGCCGACTCGCGAAACCGAAATACCAACGTTGATTGCCGGACGGATACCTGTAAAGAAAAGACTCGGCTCCAAAAAGACCTGACCATCGGTAATGGAAATAACATTTGTCGGAATATATGCAGAAACGTCACCGGCCTGTGTTTCAATAACGGGCAGTGCAGTCAAAGAACCACCGCCAAGCTCTGCACTGACTCGCGCTGCTCTTTCCAATAGCCGTGAATGGTTGTAAAAAATATCGCCGGGGTACGCTTCACGTCCGGGCGGGCGGCGCAATAACAGGGAGATTTGCCTGTACGCAACAGCCTGCTTAGACAGATCATCATATATAATTAATGCATCCTGACCTTTATCGCGAAAATATTCGCCAATCGAACAGCCAGCAAATGCCGCAATATACTGTATTGTCGCCGGGTCACTGGCACATCCAGCAACCACGCAAGTGTATGACAAAGCATCATGCTTTCTCAGGTTTTCAACAACCTGGGCAACAGTTGATTTTTTTTGACCGATAGCTACGTAAATACATTTAATACCGGTGTCTTTCTGTCTAATGATAGCATCGACGCAGATTGCAGTTTTACCGATTTGCCGGTCACCTATGATTAGTTCACGCTGACCACGTCCAATCGGTGTCATGGCATCAATTGCTTTCAGACCAGTGTACATTGGTTCATTAACTGGTTGACGCTGAATAACACCCGGTGCAACCATTTCAATTCGGCGGAACTCGTTAGTCTCAATCGGCCCTTTCCCATCTAACGGTTTTCCTGTTGCATCAATAACACGACCAAGTAATGCATCACCGACCGGCACCTGAGCAATTTTTCCTGTTCTTTTAACGATATCACCTTCTTTAATGTGAGCAACTTCACCGAGAACGGCAACACCAACGTTATCTGTTTCCAGATTAAGAACCATTCCTAAAATGCCACCGGGAAACTCTAAAAGTTCCATGGCCATTGCGTTTTGCACACCATAAATTCTCGCAATACCGTCACCGACGGACAAGACAGTACCCGTTTCACTTATATCCAGCTTTTTTTCATAGCTTTTTATTTGCTCAGAAATAATTTGACTGATTTCTTCCGCCTTGATATTTTCCATGCCTTATCTTGCCTCCCCTAAGAGATTCCTCATGTTGTTCAATTGATTTTTTATACTGCCATCGTAAAGTGTATCGCCAACCCCGATTACTACTCCTCCCAAGAGGGCGGGGTCTTTTTCTACAGTCATTTCTACCTGCTGACCGGTAAGCTTTTCCAGGCTGGCTCTGATGTAAGATTGCATTTCGTCGGAAAGAGGGAAGGCAGTCTTCACATTAACCCTTACTTTTTTCAGGGCTTCATCCATCATTTGCCTGTAGCAGGTTGTAATATCCGGCAACGCTTCAATTCTTTTTTTATCAACCAGTAGCTTCAAAAAATTGATTGTCATAGGGGAAAGCTGCAACTTGCCGATGATCTTTTCTACGACATTCTTTTTGACGGCCTGCTCAAATACAGGATTAGCTAAAAATTCACGAAGAGCTTTATCCTGACTGATGATCGAAGAAAAACTTAAGAGCTCGTCATAATAATTTTCAAGCTTCTTTTCTTCAGCCGCAATTCCAAAAAAAGCATTCGCATAACGCTTAGAAATATTGCTGATCAATTTTTATTCACCACCTTCTCCATGTATTCCTTCACAATTGCCTCATGATCCTGCACTGCAATATTCTTTTTAATAATATCTTCAGCCAACTGAACAGAAAGAATCACAGCTTCAGCACGCAACTGATCTGACGCCTTTTTCAATTCCTGAGTTGTTCGCATCTGAGAATCTTCTTTGATCTTCTTGGCAACTTTTTCGGCCTCGTCGATGATCTTCTGTTTTTCGGCGACACCCTGAGCTTTGATCATCTCAAAAATACCGTCGATTTCTGCGGATGCTTTATCTATCTTATCGGAGTACTCCTTGTACTTCTCTTCAGCTCCCTTCTTTTGCTGAGCGGAATTCTCCAGAGAATCTTTTATATCCTGGCGACGTCCAGCGAAGAAAGCCTTTATCTTCGAAGCCGCCAGCCACCAGATAAGAATTACCAGTGCCGCAAAGTCAATGGTTTTCCACATAAACTCAAACATCTTCTTCCCATCGCCACCGTGGCCGCCTTCTTCTGAGGCAAAAGCAACGGAAACAACCAGCAAAAACAAGAAAGAAATGAATGACAGCAGCTTTGCCGACTTAAATATTTTTTTCATTGGACAGACCTCCCCATAACCTTTTCAGCAATCTCTAAAGACAATCTCCTGGATTGGCTGTCCAAGGTTT
>CAZRMB010000315.1:0-3090 GCA_964600925.1 uncultured Syntrophomonas sp. | reverse complement strand
AAGGGTTGCTGGACGTTGTGGGATCGGTGCGGTAATGGGCAGCAAAAACCTCAAAGCGGTTATCGCTTATGGAACCGAAGAAGTAGAAATTGAAAAGAAGAAAGAGTTTGACGCATTCGTTTCCCGCTGGGTAACCAGTCTGAAAAATCACCCCAGCACTGGTGAAGCCATGCCGAAATACGGTACGGCAGGTTTCCTGAAAAAAGTATATAAAAACCATGTTTTGCCGGCTGATAATTATCAGCATACCAATTTTGCAGAGGCTGACAGAATCAGCGGCGAAACGCTGGCTGAAGAATATATGACCAGAAACTCCGGTTGCGTAAGCTGCCCGATTCGTTGTGAAAGACGGGTAAAGCACCAAGACAAGGAAATCAAAGGGCCGGAGTTTGAAACCATTGGACTACTGGGATCCAATATCGGCAATGACAGTATGAACTCGATAATTGAATGGAATTATCAGGCAGATTTAATGGGAATCGACACTATTTCTCTGGGAAGCACCTTGGCCTTTGCCATGGAACTATCGCAGAAGGGAATAAAGGATTATGGCCTGCAATTCGGCAATTCGGAAGGAATAAGCGAAGCTATTCGTCAAATTTCATTGCGGGAAGGTCCATGTGCTGATTTGGCAGATGGAGTAAGGGCTCTGTCAGAGAAGTACGGCGGGCATGATTTTGCGATTCATTCCAAGGGGCTTGAATTTGCATCATACGATCCACGCCATTCGGTTGGTCTGGGATTGGGGTATGCTACTTCGAATCGCGGCGGATGTCATCTGAATGGAGGATTTCTTACTTTTGTCGAAATTCTGAGTCCGGTATCTGTAAACGGACTTGATACAAAAGGTAAAGCCGCTCTGACAGCATTCTTCCAAAACGCTATGGAATCAGTATCCAGTGGCGGATCTTGTTTATTCACTACCTTTTCGGTTATTCCGGCTTTCCTTTTCAAGGGAAAGGGAGATGGATTTATAAATCATATTACGGGCCGCTTATTGACATATTCCAGTCCATTGCTTGGATTCATCATGCATCATCCCGGATTATTTAACTTTAAAATGTTTTATCTATTTCCTCATATTGAAGCTATTGAATTGGCTACAGGTATCAAGTGTACCGTAGGCAGTTTTCTTGAGGCTGGAGAACGTTCCTTTACGATTGAGAGATTGTTCAATATTAGAGAAGGTTTTACCAGTGCTGATGACTGCCTCCCGCCGAGAATGATGAATGAAATGGTTGAGGAGCAGGATGCGACCATGTCTGAAAAAATTAAAATTATGCTGCATGAATTCTATCGGATCAGAACATGGGAAGATTCCGGTCGACCGGCAAAGAAGCTTCTTGGCAGACTGGGAATAGAACTACATGATTGCTGAAAACGAGTAATGTAAAAATATTTATTGAGTATATCCGACAAATAAAAATGGCTAAAGGGAAGGAGGTTTAATTGTATTATTGCCAGCAAATAAACATATTTAATTAATATAAAAGGGGGAATAGCTGGACTGTAATTCTAATCACTGGTTCAAAGGCTTATTGGAGGAGTGAAATGAATGAGGAGTGAAGCTGATTTTAAAGACAAAGTGGTAGTAGTAACCGGAGCTGCCGGTGGTCTGGGCGAAGCACTCTGCAAACGGTTTGCTAAAATGGGTGCCAAAATAGCTGCACTGGATAAGGATGCTGCAGGTTTGAAAGCTTTACAGGCGAAATTAGATGCAACAGGCGTTGTCTGTAAAACTTATATCTGTGATGTAACCAAATCAGAAGAATGTTTTGCCTCCATTACGGCTGTAATAAGTGAGCTGGGTGATATTTATGTTATGTGTAATAATGCCGGAATAGCCCACCGCAGTGCATTTTGCAAAACTGACATAGCAGTATTTGAGCGAATTATTGCAGTCAATTTGTTAGGGGCTATGTACTGTACGCGGGCTGCCATTGAAAGTGTTGCCAAGACCGGCGGTGCGGTTATTGGCATAGCCAGTATTGCTGGATTTGCACCGCTTTGCGGACGTACCGGTTATGCAGCAGCCAAGCACGGCCTGGCAGGATTCCTGAACACGCTGAGAACTGAAATGGAAGGCACCGGCGTATCAATTTTGCTGGTATATGCGCAATATATCCAAACCAATATTGATAAAAACGCCCTTGATGCTGACGGACATCCGAATAAAAATGAGAAAACCACTACCGGTAATGTTCTAATGCCTGATGAAGCCGCCGAACAGATTGTAAATGCACTGCTGACTGACGAACGGCAGTTGTTGTTAGGCGAAATCGCTAAAATGTCCTGGGATATCTATCATTCTGACCCGCAGACGTTTGAAAATATTATGATGGAACAAAATCGCTACGTACTCGAGCAATAATCGTTTTTGAGGGGGCGAATAACGAGTGGCAGAGAAAAAAGAAAAAGTAAAGTTTACACTAACCGAACGGCAAAAGAAGATATTGCCGGTAGTTATGATCGGTGCTTTCTTCGAAGGCTTTGATTTTATGGTAATCAGTCTGGCACTGCCATATATAAGCAGCGCTTACAAACTAAATACGGAATCTGCAAGTATGATTGTTTCGATCGTAGCCATTGGCGCACTGATGGCATTTTTCGTAGTTAGATTGGCTGACCGGTTTGGAAGAAAGCCAATCTTTCTGACGGCCATAATCATTTATTCAATACTTAGTTTGGGAACGGCTTTCGCTCCTAACGTATATTTCTTTGTTGTATGTCAATTTATCGCCCGTGTCTTTCTGGTTGTCTCCTGGGCTCTTGGCTTTATCATTATGACGGAAGAATTCAGCAATGAGCTTAGAGGCCGGGCGGTAGGGTTATTCCAAAGTGCTGCTGCCGTTGGAGCAATATTTCCTTCCTTGCTTCTGCCGGTTGTGTCCATGACCAGCCTGCACTGGAGAGGTCTTTATATTATCGGTGCACTTCCGTTAATTTTGATCGCCATCTGGGGCAAAAATTTGGAGGAAACACCGCGTTTTCTGGAGTTAAAGACGGGAATCGGGGAAAAGGATATAAAACCTCCATTAATGGCAGTATTTTCACCTCAATTCAGAAAGTATATTTTCGCCATAATGGCAC
>CAZRMB010000314.1:0-3104 GCA_964600925.1 uncultured Syntrophomonas sp. | reverse complement strand
GGGCTGGCCTATTTCCAACTCAAGGACTATGACAGGTCTCTTGAGCTTGCACACCGGGCATATGCAGCGGGATTCCCCCTACCTGGGTTGCGCAATAAATTAAAAACCGCTGGAAAATGGAAGGAATTGCAACAGCATCCTGCTGAATGACCCCCCATTCAAACCAAATTTCTAAAAACCTTGATTCAGATCGGCACAAACTTATGCAATCCATGCCGAATTTTGTTTTTTATATTTTCACAATAATCAACAAGCGGAACTACAATTAGCCCAGTAAGTATAAGCAAAAATAATATGTTGCCCCAAGTATCCACACCCCAGGGACTTACAGCTCTTAGAAAACATAGAACAGGGTAGTGAACACAATACAATGGGAAGGTGAGCCCGCCTGCCCAGCGTATTACCGCAGCGCATGAATAGTCTCTATCCACAATTCTTTGAGCAATGCTTTGCGCTGAAAACAAGTGAATCGTAAAGAGGATAGCCACAGCATAATCGCCAACCAAGTTCCTATTATATGCCGCACGCCCCCATGGAAAATAAAAACCAAAGTTATCGCCAGGCAAATAATCAATAACAGAAGGAAATAGAACCAACAATACAAGACTGAGAAAAAAAACTGAAAACGCCGAAACAATATCCATTTTCAATTTGTAGCTGAATTTGTATAAACAATAACCCAGCATCCAAACAGGGAGAAGCGCGGATATTGTTTTTCCAGCGAGAACCAGAATAACAACCACCAGAGGCAAAGCTGCCACAAAGGGAAGAAAAATAACCAGTCCCGCGAGCAAGTAATAAGTTGCCTCGAAACTCAAGGACCAATATGGCCCATTTGTGCCTGGCGATATGCCGCCAAAGCCAAATATCTGATATTCGTTTAAGAAGAAAATCGATGACAAATAGCCGGACCAACTTTCCGGACGCCAAAGCACCGCCTTTATATTATAGAAATCGGGATTTAACCACATCCCGATTGAGTCCAACATAAAGGTCAAAATTAATGCCGGGATCGCTACTGAATACAGCCTAGATATTCGACTCGTAAAATATAGCCGAACACTATTTTCTCTTGTGGACGAAACGTGTGCTATAACATACCCTGACAAAACAAAGAAAACCATGACGCCGACTGCCCCATAGTTGCTTAGCCGCCACCATAAAATACCCGACGAGAACGGTTTGGAAGAAATATGCTCAAGAAAAACAGCGGCAGCAGCCACAAATCTAATTAGATCTAGATATAACGATAGAACTACCGGCATGCAATCTCAACAATCATAACCGCAAGCCAGAAGGCTAACTTAAAATCGTAGCTAACGGATTAATCAAATTATCAAGCAAAACCTGGCGCACGATAATAATTCGCTATTATTTATATAGAAAATATTATCGGCAACCAGGTCTAATCCATTTTACAAAAATAGATTAACAGGCATTTGACTTACAATTTCTGATTCGCTGTACTGCTGCCAATCCCAAAAGCAACAAGAGCCAACTGGATGGTTCCGGAATTGTTCCCGTTGGCGGTTCGCTATCAGAAAAAGGCTTGTAAAGCCAAACTGCCGCATCTGCAGTCGAATAGTCGTATTCATCCAAGGCTATGAATGCGTCCAAATCATCGATGTAATGCCACTTACCCAACACACCAGTCTGAAAATCCCCATCTGGTTGCGCAATTGTCACGCTTAGGCGTTTTTTGACGACCCATGTGGTCAGCAGCTTCCCGGAACCATCATAAGCAGCTTCAGTCTCCCAGATCGTTCCGTTGTCACGGCCATCCCACATTAGAATCTTGCCGTTCTTGGAATCAAAATCGATACCAAAATCTACGTTCATGTCGAACGGCGTGCCATCTTCATTGACCAGGTAGATTGCAATATCCCTATTTGCATCCGGGTTGGCAGCATTGGATTTTGCTAGATCCCAGACACCAAAGCCCATCGAAAAGCCATTGACGCTTGACGTTCTGATGAACAAGCCATTCGCAGTGTCTATGGTCGCTGTACCTTGAAAGCTGGGGGCATTCCAAGCAACCGCCACCTTCTCAAAAGAGCCAAGTTCCCCTGCGCGCACGTTCCCAAGTTCATAGCGAAATAGTGAAGGCCAGCCTCCTCCGCCAGCGCCCGTCACATAAATTACGTCCCGCCCATTTTCCTTGCTATATGCGGTATATCCCTCTAGATAATCAGAGCCAAGGTCACCAACCCATTTCCCGTACTGGTTGGTCCACATATTGCCGCCTGATGAAGCCAAGTTGTAGCCAGAGCCATCAGTTCCCCCAACCTTGTTAGGATCGGCTTTATTTGGATCCCACATCCACGGCCCCGCCGGAGTCGGTTTTCCATCTGGGCCTTTTACGGTGAATACCCCACCACTATTGAAAGCTGCTCCACCAAAGGTGACAAACATGTCATTTACGGGAACGTAAATATTGTTGTCGTAGGTGTGAGCTGATTGCGGAGCCGCATTGTCAACAGTGAAAAATGTAGAAGTTGTGCCATAGCGCTCGAGGCGGCTAGGCAGGGAACCACGTGTCCAGGTCCCATCCGAGCCCTGCCAAACGTACATTTCGTTACCGGCGTAGTTTGCATGCCCACCGCCAAATAGCAGCAGGTTGCCACGATTAGAATCCCAAGCAAATGAACTCCAAGCATGTACTACGGCAGCAGGATTTGAATTTGGAACACCACCTGCTTGAGTGGATGCCCATGCATCAGAAAAGTTGTTGGTATTTGCCTGAACCCAGCCCCCCTCGGGAGTTGCGGCTAATAACCCTTGAAGATAGCTCAAATCCAGCGCTGCATTGGCTGGATTACAGTTCAAAGCACCCAGCGCTAAAGAGAGGTAGGCTACCTTTCTCGATACCTTGCCTATCTGGAACGAATTTTTCGTAAATTTTGTGTGCTCAGCCAAATGATTTTTTTTCATCATGCTCTCCAGGAAAAACGCATTTGGCTTCCTAAGCAAAAATCAATCCCCAGAAGAAAAAATGGCGCAGGCCATTGAATTAATTAAACTTTTAAATTTAACGGAGCGAGAGACTTTAGAACAAAGGCATTCGCATGTAAGGTTTTCCGACATGGCTTTCACAAGGAATCCCA
>CAZRMB010000313.1:0-3109 GCA_964600925.1 uncultured Syntrophomonas sp. | reverse complement strand
GGATCAGACAGGGTGCGCCAAAGAGCGAACCCATTTCCTGATAGTATTTGTTGCGCGCCGCCTTGTCCTCTCTTTTAATTCCCTGCGCAGTTAATAAAGTTCCGACCGTTTCTTCATAACGGGCTTTTAGAGGAGCAGGCCAGGCAGCCGGCATTATTACATCGGGAGCCGGTGTTTCACCTGCGGCCTGTTTTTCCAAACTCATTTCTTTGTACCGGGTCAGGCGCTCGCCTGTTAAAACATAAAATTCCCAGGGCTGAGTATTTCCCCACGAGGGCGACCAGCGCGCCTCGGCCAGAATTTCCGCGATCAAATTTTGAGGAACGTCAACCTGTTTGTATTTCCTGATGCTGCGCCGTCCCTTGACGGCAGTCACTAATTCCATTGTAGCCTCCTTTTACATATTATGTCTGTGGTTTCTATGCTTTGTTATATGATGGGGATAATGCTCTGCAACGACTCTCGCAATGCGCGCCATGCTTTGCTTTTACATCTTTTAATGCCTTCTGTCGATCAAGAAACTATTAAGTTGCAACCTGATTTAAAAAACTTGTATGATGTTTCTACATTTATTGAAATGATATCGAGAAGTAAAAAATAAACTGTTGCATAATTTTTGTCAAAAGAATTATAATGCAAAAAGCCGTATTTACAATGAGATAGGGGAAGCCCACAGGTGGTGAGCGCCGAGATTATGCGTTGAAATGATAAGGAATCTGAATTCAGGAAGGTTGGATGAAACTGACATTTGAATGGGACGAAATCAAGGCAAAAGAGAACCTTATGAAACACAAGGTGCCCTTCGGTGAAGGGAAAACGATCTTTAATGACCCTTTTCTGCTTACCTACCCAGATGTTGACAACTCCGAAACGGAGGAGCGCTATTTTAACATCGGTATGTCCGCCAAAGACCGGTTTCTCGTTTTGATTCATACGGAGAGACGGGCGAAACTACGTATCATAAGTTGCCGTAAAGCAACAGTGCGTCAAAGGAGAAACTATGAAGAAGGCTAAAGCCGAAGAGTCAACAACTGTAGAAGAAATGAGACCGGAATATGACTTTTCTACTATGAAGGGTGGGGTCCGAGGCAAGTACTGCAAAGCATACCGCGAGGGCCATAAGGTCGTCGTTCACAAAGAAGACGGCAATGACACGACACAATAACTTCAAGCTTGAAGACGGTGCGGTCATGGTGGAACCGGAAGTGCGAAAGTACTTCCCCACTTCCGAAGCGGTCAATAAGGCACTTAGATTGCTGATCGAGATAATCCCGGCAAAGAGGGGTGCGTTCGGTCATCGAAAATGAAACTTATTGCAACCTCTATATGGACCCCGGTTGTCAAGCAAAAACCTCCCCTAAAGATCGGGCGTCACGCAGCCGCACATTCTTTTTTTCTGTTCCCACGGGCAATAAATCACGAGGAGCGTGCAAGACACTAAATTATGACCGGATAAGAGAATATCGTCAAACCTTTGCTGCATGGAGGAAGGCGACGGGGATGCAGGCTGTTTTTCCATTAACAGAGTAACGTTAAGAAAATAGGCCTGACCCCTATTAATCCTTCCAGCGCAGGAATGTCACCCCTCTAGTGCGGTGTTTCTTGTGCCAGTTCGCCTTGAGGAATGCATGGTACCCTCGTGCTTACAGACAATTCAATACGTGGACCTTTTCCCTGACTGGGCCGATGGTGTTGCCAAGATCGTGAGTGTAATTCGGAAATACGCACCCACAAGTGGTGGCTAACGTTACGTAGGAGGAGAAAGACAATGGAAATTGCTGGTAAGCTTGTCGCCGCTGCGAAAGACAACAAGTTCGATGTTGTGCATCGATTGCTCGTAGAGGGTGCCAACGTAAACGAAAGAGACGAGTGGGGTGGCACCGCATTGGGATATGCGCTTGCCGCGCATAACGAAGGCGCTGTGATAGAACTCCTGAAACGCGGTGCCGATGTTAACGCACGTGACAACGAGAACCGAACGCCGTTGTTCTACTCCGTATTCTGGCTCTGTCCCGTCTCCATGGTACGGCTATGCTTAGAACACGGAGGGGATCGGAGCATTCGTGACATAAAGGGAAACACGCCACTGATGATGGCTGAACTTCAGGATTCAGAGATAGGCACGAAACGGGATGACGTCATCACACTTCTCAAGACCTGGCAGAGAAAGCGATGGTGGGAGAAGGTGATGCCACATCTAAAGAGTACACAAGAAACACCTATGAATTCGACATACATGGTAGATGCGGAGATTCTACATGCGGTTCCATTTGTGCAAGCAACCGAGAACCCTGAGGGAGGCGCCGATCTTCAGCAGGTCACTTCTCTTTGGGAAATGCCAGAGGACTGCGCCGGGATCACTCTCACTTGGGGCGTACAAGTCCTCGTTCGATGCCCCCTCGCACTTCCGGAGCTGTGGATAAAAGCCATTTTAAGGTATGATGGGGAGGAGGTTGCAAGGGTCATTCAGTGCGTTCAACGTCAGTCCCATTGCATAGATGCTCGCAAGGAATTTGAGATATGGGGCTTCACGTTCACCGCAAACGTCGCGGTCCATGGCACTGGCCTCTACAGAACGTCTGTGGAGTTCGCGTCACGCCAGCTCAATCCGTTCAGTGCACCACAAGTCATCGGAGGCCACTGGATAACGAAGATCAGCTGAACTGCTTCGTCATCCACAGAGCCGAACCTACTACCCGAGGAGAATCTGCAGTCTTCAGAAACCGTGCTGTCGACCAGTAAGTCGGCCCGACTTGCATGCCTCGCAATAAGCACGCTACGGCGTTGCTAGCCAGTGGCGGCGATCATAAAGACGCTAGGTCGAGCACCGATATATTTAGTTCGGACTGACAAGGAGACAGAATGATTAGAATTATAGAGGAAAAATATGTCTGATATCACGATAAAAGGAATTGTAAATCGAAGTGGGCGAGGGAAAGACGCTGTTGTTTTTATCGATAGGTCGGATCAAAAGAAACTGCTCGAATGGTGGAAAGAAAATAGAATAGACACTACATTACACTACTGTCCGGAATAACCGGTAATTAAAATTTGTAACTCAACTTTCGCAGGAGCGAAATAATTGTAACATATTGTAATTATTAGTAGT
>CAZRMB010000312.1:0-3120 GCA_964600925.1 uncultured Syntrophomonas sp. | reverse complement strand
GTAGATAGTCGATGGTGCTCTGTTTGGTTGACATATTATCTCCTGTCGTGGTTTTCCAGACAAGTTAACCGGTTTTGGATATTCCCCAACCGCAGGAGATAATAGCAGAAGAAATGGTAGATGCTGATAATGGAGACAGAACTGCTGTAGTCTATTTCAACAGCAGGCACTTATGCACCTGTCTCACTCCATTGGTCTCGATCCTGATGAAGTAAATACCGGATGCGACACGATTCCCCTGTTCATCCTTTCCATCCCAGATCAGATCATGCTTTCCTGAATTCAGCGTACCGGATAGCAGACGTTTGATCTCTTGACCTCGTACATTGAAAACCGACAAAACGGTCTTGGCAGGCTGGAGTAGTTCCAGCTTGAGCTCCAGATTATCGTGGAAGGGATTAGGCCATAAACTGAGCAACTGCGGGGTTGGAACAAGCTCATCAATGGAGACTTGCATTTGGGTATTTATTAGCAAGGGGTATCCTTGATTGTATCCTAGATTTGGCCATAGCCAAACATGCTGGAAATCCCAGTTTTGGTAAGTGTCTCCATTTCGCATTTGCGCGGTAGTACAAGCAGTACCGCCTGCTGATCGGGTCTGACGGGATTTCTGCGTGTCCCAGTAGCTGTTTGTCACCATATCCGGATCACCACTGCCAATCAGCCCCCCGATCTTTGCGCCCCATCCTGATACAATACCCGTAGAATAGCAGTATTTTACCTGTCCTGATCCATTGAGTGAACCGATCAGTCCCCCGCTTATGGGAGCTCCTGACAGGTTGTTCATGCCGTAACAATCAGTCACGGTACCATTGATCTGGCTTCCGATCAAACCACCGTTGCAGACACCCCCGGTCACAGATCCAGAGCTGTAGCACTGGTCAATGATGCAGTTTTCCGCCTTGCCTATCAGGAGTCCGGCGTTACCATTTCCCGATACAACGTTACCATAAGCCAGACACCGGCTTACTTCACAATCAACCATAACCCCTGCCAAGTAACCAGTGTTGCTGTTTCCTTGCACGGAGTCAAGACATACCTGCAAATCGTGGATCTTCGCACCATTACAATAGGCAAAGATTCCATTAGCACCTTGGTATGAGCCAATAATCTGCCCACCTAAGATCCTATGCCCACGCCCATCAAGAGAACCGGTAAAAGGACTGTTATCCGGAGAATTTGCCCCACTGTATTTACCAATGGGTAAGTATTTCGCAAAATGCCAACCATAATATTCAAGATGGACGTTTTGAACCAGGGCGAAGTGGCTGTCCAAGTGAACATTCATCTCCAGTAATTGGTTACCCCAAGAAATGCGGTATGGGTC
Organism: uncultured Syntrophomonas sp.; assembly: GCA_964600925.1. Classification (GTDB taxonomy): domain Bacteria; phylum Bacillota; class Syntrophomonadia; order Syntrophomonadales; family Syntrophomonadaceae; genus Syntrophomonas_B. The sequence goes on along the minus strand of CAZRMB010000312.1, from coordinate 1,793 downwards.
CTGAACTGTACCCGAGCCGGGCAAATATGCTGGAGATGTGAGTATTTCTGAAATGTTGATTGCGCTTGGGCAAAGTCCCTGTTTGAAAGCCCTGGATTTTACCGTTAGACTGGTGCTGATTATAAACGCCTCTGTGTAAAGGGGAGAATCTATATCAGGCTTGCTGCCATCCAGAGTATAATGGATCTCAGCATCGGGATCAGAACAGTTGATCTCAAAGACCAGAGTCCAGTTATAGTAATCGGATGGGTAATTTAACCCTGGGGGTGGCACAACTATGCTATAATCAAAATCTCTCAGGCGGGGATAGCCAGAATTGAGCATGTAATTCGGATCAGATTCCCACACGTTTTGAAAATCCCAGCCCACGTATGTGTCAACAGCATAAGGCCAGGTCATATCGTCAGAAGTTCTGCCACAAATAGAATCATCCCAGTAAGCATCTTCCCCTGATGTAATCAGATCAGAATTGTAATAGCAATTTATGACTGATGCGTCACTAAATACGGTTCCAAGGGCATCGCTACAATAAGCATCATTCTGCGTAGCCTTGGCATAGCAATTGGTGATCTGAGTCCCTCCTATAAATCCGATCAATCCACTAACTAAAGCACCTGGGGAGTTACCTTCAAACCAAACATCAGCGTGGCAATTGCTGATTACGCTTCCAGAATTAGAACATCCAGCTAAACCACCCATTACAGCAGTGATGGCTACCATCTCCAGATTCGCATAGCAACATGATACATCAGAATTAAATATTTCTCCGATCAATCCTCCACCAGTTTCATAAATGTTTGTTATGGTTCCTACCGCACAGCTACGGGTTACTGTGGAATTGTGCACCTGAGCTGCCAGCCCTCCGGCGGATAGACAACCATCCATATTTACATATGCTCGACAGCTATCTATGCTGCTGTCGGTGGCTATACCCACGATGCCACCTACATTAAACCCCTCACCAAGCATCTGAACGGTTGTCGAGATCCTCGCAGTGCAATTGTAAAAACTACTGGAATTATCAGCCTCAGATACTAAGCCGCCAATCCAACACGAGATAGATCCGGAATTACTAAAGACCCCACTAACATGACAATTCTCGATCTGAGTGCCTGAGCAGCGCTGAGCAAGGGCTCCTGCATTCACGGAGATAATGTCGAAATTCTCCAGAGTCAAATTTCGAACGTAACCACCGTGAAGCCCTTCGAACAGACCTTTGGGAGCACCCCACATATAACTGGGTGAGTGCATTGTCAGACCAATGATCTTATGTCCTCCTCCATCATAATAATCGAGATCGTTGTATCCGGCTGATCCGATAGGGTTCCAGCCTTGCCCCACATTATAAGGCGCTACATTCAGATCGATATCGCTGGTCTGAAGGAAATAGTACCCACGACATGAGCGTACATTGTTGAGATCGGTAGCGTTTGCGATAAGAAAGGGGTCGGTTTCAGTGCCGGTACCGCCTGAGAATAGCGCACTTAAACAAATCGGGATGAAAAGCACCATCGCCGTAAAAAAAACCACAGTCAAACTTGTCGGACGCATCTTCGCCTCCTTAGCGCCATACAAACATAAGGACATAAGTATTGTTTCAATGATCGATTTATACGTCAAGTAATTTATTTAAAAATGGCAAACGCACGTTTCGCTCAAAACCACAGAGCCACTTGTATTAGATTTGTACCAAGTAGCACAGACCGGAAAACAGTTGTTAACACCACGGATATAACAGATACATGTGTCTCTCCGGACAAATACTCATATCGCTAATATATTGCATGAGAATC
>CAZRMB010000311.1:1819-3144 GCA_964600925.1 uncultured Syntrophomonas sp. | reverse complement strand
CTGATCAGCCTGACCAGCGCCTCTTCATCATCTACGACCAGAATTTTACCTTCCATAATACCGCTCCTCACCAACCGTATTGTTATTGTGCTTCATGTTTTAATCGTATACTTTAAATTGGTATTTTAAAATAGCGCATTGGTGCCGTACTAAAATTTTAAACAAATTTAATATTAATTTTACATAAGGATCATTCATGATATCCTCAGAGTATACTTTTATCACAAAAAGCAGAAAATATTACCTGCATGCAATGCTTAGAATCATCCCCCGATGATCAATTTACGATAATAAAGGAGTTAACATATGCAGAACGCAGCTTGGGAAAGTTTTAACCTCGGGGCCTGGACAGAAGAGATTGACATTCAGGATTTTATTCAGAAAAATTATTCTCCTTACACCGGCGGCGATGATTTTCTCCAGCCAGCTAGTCAGCAAACCCTGCAACTATGGGAAAAGGTAATGACTCTGCTGCAGGAAGAGCATCGACGCAAAGGGGTTTACTCGATTGATACCAAAACGGTTTCCTCAATAACTTCCCATCCACCCGGCTATGTTGACCGTAACCTGGAGCTAATCGTGGGACTGCAGACTGACGAACCTTTAAAACGGGCTATTATGCCCAACGGGGGCATAAGAATGGTAAGAGCAGCGGTAGATGCCTACGGTTATGAGCTGGATCCGGAAATTGAACTGATTTTCACCCATTACCGCAAAACCCACAATCAGGGGGTTTTTGACGCCTATACCAAGGAAATCCGCAATGCCCGCAAAGCCGGCATTATTACGGGATTGCCGGATGCCTACGGACGCGGCCGCATCATTGGTGATTATCGCCGTATTGCCCTTTATGGTACAGAATTTTTGATTCAGGATCGAAAGAAATTACTCGCGGATCTGGAACGTGACAATTTTACGGAAGAACTGATCCGCCAAAGAGAAGAACTTACCGAACAGATTTCTGCTTTAAAAGAGCTTGAGGAGATGGCCTCATCATATGGATTTGATATTACCCGTCCGGCCCGCAACGCCAGAGAAGCCTTCCAGTTCGTTTATTTTGGCTATTTAGGCTCCATTAAGGAGCAAAACGGGGCAGCCATGAGCCTGGGCCGGGTTTCAACCTTCCTGGATATTTATCTGCAGCGTGATCTGGAGCGCGGCGATATCAATGAGCAAACCGCCCAGGAGCTGGTCGATCAATTTTGCATGAAACTACGCATGGTTAGATTCCTGCGTACTTCCGATTATAACGAATTATTTTCCGGCGATCCGGTCTGGGTCACGGAAGCCATCGGCGGTATGGGGGTAGACGGGCGCACGCTGGT
>CAZRMB010000311.1:0-1719 GCA_964600925.1 uncultured Syntrophomonas sp. | reverse complement strand
ATGCAGGTGGCGCCAAATCTAAAACCGATCACCTCTGACTACCTTGATTTTGATGAACTCTGGGAACGCTATGAACAGGTACTGGCCTGGCTGGCCAAAACGTATGTCAATACGATGAATATTATTCATTACATGCACGATAAATATGCCTACGAAAGACTGGAGTTTGCCCTGCATGACCTTTCCCTGCACCGCACCATGGCCTTTGGTATTGCCGGGCTGTCAGTCGTAACCGATTCCCTTTCTGCAGTCAAATTTGCCCGTGTCAAAGTGATCCGCAACAGCTCTGGTTTGGCGATTGGCTATGAAGTGGAGGGGGATTACCCTGCCTTTGGCAATAACGATCCTCAAGTCGATGATTTGGCCGTAAAGGTTCAGAAAACCTTCCTGGAGGAATTAAAAAAACATCCCAGTTATCGTAACGCACAGCAAACCTTGTCCATATTGACCATTACTTCCAATGTTGTCTACGGGAAAAAAACCGGCAGCACCCCGGATGGGCGCAAAGCCGGTGAACCATTTGCCCCCGGTGCCAATCCCATGCACAACCGAGACCGACGCGGCGCACTGGCCTCCATGAATTCAGTTGCCAGACTTCCCTATCGCTACGCGCTGGACGGCATATCCTATACGTTTTCCATCATCCCGGCCGGATTGGGCAAGGAGGAAAATGAACGACCCCAAAAACTATCCGCACTGCTGGACGGTTATTTTGCCAAAGGCGGACATCATATTAATGTCAATGTTCTGGAACGTGAAACCCTGGAAGATGCTATGCTGCATCCGGAAAAATATCCCCAGTTGACCATCCGGGTATCAGGTTATGCAGTAAATTTCATCAAACTGAGCAGAGAGCAACAATTGGATGTAATCAAACGTACCTTTCATTCATCATTATAAATGCAGCGAGGATGGCAGTATTCATTTGCAGATACACGCTCTGGGGCAGGTGAGTCCACTGTCTGAAAGGAAATACCATGCAGTCTGAAGCTTATATTCATTCCATAGAAACCATGGGCATGGTGGACGGCCCCGGCATTCGTTACGTGATATTTATGCAAGGATGTCCGCTGCGTTGCTCTTTCTGCCATAATCCTGACTCCTGGCACATGTCGAAAGGACAAACCAAATCCCTCCAATGGTTACTGACAGACATAAAAGACTACCTTCCCTACTTTCGGTCTTCCGGAGGCGGAGTAACGGTTTCCGGCGGGGAACCCTTGCTACAGGCGGAATTTCTGGAACTTTTATTTGCGGAACTAAAAAAACTGGATATCCATCGGGTGATAGACACCAGCGGTTTTGCTGCGTTGGAGAAAGTAAAAAAACTAATCGCTCTCACCGACCTGGTCATGTTGTCCATCAAACATCCGGATCCGGAAAAACACCGCGAAATCAGTGGACAATCACCGGAGCGCCCGCTTGCCTTTGCCCGTTATCTGACCAAAATCAATATGCCGGTTTGGATCCGTTATGTGCTGATTCCCGGAGTAAGCGATAGTCAACATGACCTGGCCCTACTGGCTGCCATGATCAAGAATATGCCCAATGTACAACGACTTGAACTGCTGCCCTACAATACCATGGGCAAAAGCAAATGGGAACAGCTTGGCATCAGTTCCCCGTTGCTCGATATTCCTTCACCCCAACCTCAAGAGGTGGAAGCTTCCGGCAAAACAATGGCCGGACTCCTGCCCGGCCTGAAGATCGTTTAAATTA
>CAZRMB010000310.1:0-3155 GCA_964600925.1 uncultured Syntrophomonas sp. | reverse complement strand
GGAAAAAAACTCCGGCCGGCTAATGCCGGCCGGAAGGACTTATGAATTAATTAAACAGTGATTTTATTTCCTGGGCAAAGTTGCTGAGGATGACTTTGCGCTTGGCTTTCAGGGTGGGGGTCATCTCACCGGTTTCTTCGGTAACGCGGCGTTTCAGGATGGCATATTTCTTGATTTTCTCATAAGATTCAAGTTCTTTGTTGATCCTTTGAACCTCTTTTTCGATGGTTTCCCGTAGCAATGGTATATTTATAAAATCGTCGCCCACACTGGCCACGGTTTTGACACCGTTGAGATCAATATAACTGATCGCTACCTGATCATAGCTGATTCCGGCCTGATCAAATAAAGTCATGAACTCTTCATAATTAGGCACGATCAAGGCACCAATATATTTTTGACTGTCGCCGACCGCAAAAGCCAGATCGACAAAACTGCTGGTGGAGAAGGCCTGCTCTACTTTGGAGGAGGCTATATTTTTGCCGGTGTCGAGTACGATCAGACCTTTTTTGCGATCCACGATTTTAATAAATCCTTCCGGCAGCATCTCCACAATATCACCGGTCTTGTAAAAACCGTCCTCTGTGAATGCCTCGCGGGTCGCTTCGGGGTTGTTCCAGTATTCCAGGAAAATGTTGTTGCCCCTCACGCACCACTCGCCGTCTTCGGCTATATAACCTTCCACACCCGTACTCAAAGGTCCGACCGAGCCTGGCAATACACGATGCACCCGGTTCATGTTGATGGTATTGCAGGTTTCAGTCGATCCGTAGCCTTCATAGATGATCAAGCCCATAGCCAGGAAAAGCTTGCACAGATCCGGTGACAGACTGCCGGCGGCGGAGCAGGCGAATATAAATCTGCCGCCCATGGTTTCTTTTACTTTGTTAAAAACCAGTTTGTTATACAATTTGTATTTCAGTTTGAGCAAAAATCCGGCATTGCGAGTGATGTCCATAAATGGATAGACGTCGATGAAACCGTTTTCATCGGTGATCGTTCCTACGACTTTCAATCCGGTGGCGATGGCTTTGTTAAAAATCGTCTTTTTAACTGCCGACTGGGAAGTGGAGGCCCTCAGTGCCATATAGATCCTTTCATAGATTCGGGGTACGGACATGAAAATATTCGGTTTGAAGTCTCCGAAATCTGCCACCAAGGTCTGCGGTGAGGAATAGGCAATGGTGATGGCGGTCTGCATAGCCAGGGCATGTCCACATTCTCTTTCGTAAGTATGTGAAATGGGCAGAAAAGAGAGCAGCACGTAATTTTCTTCAATATAGGGGGAGAAAGTCAGATCACGAAGAACAGCAGCATTGATGCTGAAGTGGGTGTGGACTGCTCCTTTGGGATTGCCGGTGGTGCCTGAAGTATAAACGATGGTCATGCGATCAAACAGTTTGACACTGCGCCATCTTTGATCAAAAGCAAAGCGCTCGCGCAGGAGCAGCTGGTTTCCTAATTCTCTTAGTGTTTTGAGGCTTATCACTTTGCCGTTGCTAAAATCCTGGTCATTTTCCATGACGATTATTTTTTCAAGCGCGGGAATATCAGAGGCTGCAGCCAGACATTTTTCCATGTCAGCTTGTTTCTCAATAAACAGGATTTTGGCACCGGAATCGTTCATTATGTAAGTCATTTCATGGTTGCTGAGAGTGGGATAAATACATACTGTGATCCCGGCTGCGCATAGGATGCCGTAATCACACCATACCCACTCCGGTCGGGTATTGGACATGATCGCCACCCGATCACCGGCATTTATACCCAACTCCATCAATCCGCAGGTGACCTCTTTGACGGTCCGTCCAAGCTGGGCGTAATTAATGGAAACAATCTCACCGTTTTTATTTTTCCACATCTGGGCTTTTTTATCGGCGAATTGGGTCACATTACGATTGAGAAGCTCGGGGAAGGTTTGTTGTGAAAGGTACCAGCGGTATGATTTCTGCTCCAAATAATCCATGATAAGCCTCCTTATAAAATTATTACGATTAAGTAAATTATACCGCAATGCTTATTAATTGTTTTAATAATTATAATTATTTATTACAACAGATGATGAGTTTGCCAAATCAATGATAAAAAGGCATAATTGCAGTAACAGCGGGGATAACAAACGTAATGCACGACACAATAACTGCCGGGAGGTAGCCCATGCGCATCGGATACGCTTGTCTGACCGTCGGAGTGCCTGATACTGACTTAAAAAGCTGTATGCTGAAAAATGCCAGTGAAGGCAAACTTATTGAACTGATCAGCCATAATCTGCATTCGCTTGAGAAAATCATCGATTACAACATAGCCAACCGGGTCAGGCTCTTTCGCATCAGCTCTGATCTGATCCCGTTTGGCTCCAGCCCGGCCAATCCACTTCCCTGGGAAGAAATTTTCTCCGCCCAATTGCAGCTTATAGGACAAAAAATCAAAAACAACAACATGAGAGTCTCCATGCATCCCGGACAGTACACCGTACTGAACTCCCCTGATGCAGGCATAGTTGACCGCGCCATGGCAGATCTTGACTATCACGTCCAGGTGTTGGACAATCTTGGAACAGACGCTGAACATAAGATCGTCCTCCATATTGGAGGCGTTTATCATGATAAAAAGCAGGCGGTGAGCCGCTTTATTTCCCATTTTGAGCAGCTGGGGCAGGCGGTCAAAAGAAGGCTGGTGCTGGAGAACGATGACCGTTCCTATAATATTGAAGAAGTGTTGGAAATTGCAGCAAGGCTCGAGGTACCGGTCATCTTTGACAACCTTCACCATGCAATCAATCCACCTGCCAGAAAAATAAGTGATGCCTACTGGATGGAGCAATGCCGAACGACGTGGCGCAGCGGGGATGGACGGCAAAAGATCCACTACTCCCAGCAGGATCCCCGCAAAAAGCCCGGCTCCCATTCCGATACCATTTATATTAATGAATTTATGCATTTTTATGATTCTCTGGACAAAGAAGATCTCGATATCATGCTGGAGGTGAAGGATAAAAATCTTTCTGCCCTGAAATGTATCAACTGCACCTCACCCGATAAAAGCATCAAGTTTTTGGAACAGGAGTGGAGCAAGTACAAGTATACCGTTTTGGAACACTCGCCCGCAGCCTATTCGGAGATCCGCCGACTGCTCCGGGACAAAAGCCAATATCC
>CAZRMB010000309.1:0-3156 GCA_964600925.1 uncultured Syntrophomonas sp. | reverse complement strand
GGAGTGATGGGAGTGGAATTAGTGAAACTGAGTATCAACGGGAAGGAGGTCGAAGCTCCGCGGGGAAGCACGATTTTGCAGGCTGCAGAATTAAACGGCTTTGAGATCCCCACGCTATGCTACCTTAAGGATTTAAGTCCTATGGGTTCCTGCCGCATGTGCGTTGTGGAAGTAAAAGGTAATCGTTTGCTGCCGGCATCGTGTGTGACCCCAATAACGCCAGGTATGGAAGTGCAAACTGAATCACCCGCCGTAGTCAATGCACGTCGAACCATTTTGGAGTTATTGATGGCCAACCATCCGCAAGATTGCCTGACATGTGACAAATTAGGCGATTGTAAACTGGCTGACTACTGTTACAAGTACGGCGTAAAAGAAAGTCCTTTCGTCGGAGAGCAACACCATTATGCGATTGACGACAGCAACCCTTTTATCAACCGCAACTTGAACAAATGCATTCAGTGCGGTGCCTGTGTCAGAGCCTGTGAAGAATTGACAGGTCAGGACAATCTCTCCTATCTTAACCGGGGCTTTCATCGCAAGGTGACGACTGCCGGAGACGTGGATTACATGAATTCCGAGTGCGTATTCTGCGGACAGTGCGTTGCAGTTTGCCCAACCGGAGCTTTAACTGAAAAGACCATGGCCGGCCAAGCCCGCCGCTGGGATATTGAAAAGGTCCGGACGACATGCCCCTTCTGTGGAACCGGATGTAATTTCGATCTGGCTGTGAAAGACAAAAAAATTATTGGAGTTCTCTCCGATACCGATGCTCCCGTTAATGGACGCAGTTTATGCGTAAAAGGACGTTTTGGCTGGGATTTCATTTACAATGAAAAACGTCTTACAAGTCCTTTGATTAAAAAGAACGGCAAGTTTGAAGAGGCCTCCTGGGATGAAGCCTATGATTTGATTGCCCAGCGTTTAAACCAAATTAAAGGGAAATATGGTCCTGAATCTTTTGCGGCATTGAGTTCCGCACGTTGTACCAACGAAGAAAACTATCTGGTATCAAAATTTACCCGCGCATATATGGGCAACAATAATGTTGACCATTGCGCCCGCACCTGACACGCTCCCACAGTAGCCGGTCTGGCTACAACATTCGGCAGCGGAGCAATGACCAATCCTATCAGTGACATTACCAATGAGGCGGAAATGATGTTCTTGATTGGTACAAACGCCACTGAAGCTCATCCGGTAATTGGCTACAAGATGAGACAAGCTGCTCGAAACGGGGCTAAAATGGTCGTTTGCGATCCCCGTCATATCGATCTGGTCGACGAAGCTGATTATTGGCTGCGGCAAAAACCAGGTACGGATATACCTCTCCTTAATGGCTTAATGCACATCATCATCAAAGAAGGTCTGGAAGACAAAAAATTTATTGAGGAACGTACCGAGAATTACGAAGAACTCAAGACAATTGTGGCTGAATATACACCAGAGAGAGTATCAGAATTGACCGGAGTGTCGGTTGATGATCTCTATGCCGTAGCCCGCCTCTATGCTACCACTTCCAAAGCCATGATATTCTATACACTGGGTATCACAGAGCATATCTGCGGAACCAGAAACGTAATGAGCTGTGCCAACCTGGCCATGTTAACCGGACATCTGGGACGCCCCGGCACCGGTGTTTGTCCGATGCGAGGACAGAACAACGTGCAGGGTGCTTGTGACATGGGGGCGCTGCCCAATGTTTATTCAGGTTATCAGAATGTTACTGTAGATGCAGTTCATGAGAAATTTGAAAAAGCCTGGAACGCGCCGTTATCTAAAAAAATCGGCCTGAAGATTCCGGAAATGTTTGCTGCTGCCCATGAAGGCAACGTAAAAGCCATGTATATCTTGGGTGAAAATCCCGTACTAACTGATCCTGATGCCAATCATATCCGCGGAGCGCTGGAACATCTGGAATTCCTGGTTGTACAGGAACTGTTCCTGACGGAAACAGCCGAATACGCTGATGTTATCCTGCCAGCTGCCAGTTTTGCCGAGTGCGACGGAACATTTACCAACACCGAACGCCGGGTGCAAAGAGTTCGCAAAGCGATCGATCCTATTCCGGGTCAAGCCAACTGGCAGACCATCTGTGAGATGTCGACCAGGGCTGGTTATCCCATGAGCTACAATCATCCGAGTGAAATCTGGGATGAGATGTCATCACTTTCGCCCTCAATGAATGGGATCAATTATGATCGTCTGGAAGAATTGAAGAGTCTGCAGTGGCCTTGCCCGAGTCTTGACCATCCGGGTACACCTTTCCTGCATGCAGGTAAATTCACCCGTGGTCTGGGATTATTCCAGCCCTCAGAACATATACCACCGGGAGAAATGCCGGATGAGGAATATCCGTTCCTGCTTTCAACCGGAAGAATTCTCTATCATTATAATGTAACCACTCCTTATTCCAAAGGCATCAATAGTGTTTGGAACAAGGAAATGGCTGAAGTCAATCCCATTGATGCAGAAAAACTGGGACTTGTGACTGGAAGCAAGGTGAGGGTAACATCTCGTCGCGGAACAGCAGATACCCATGTCAAAGTTACTGACCGGGTATTGCCGGGTGTCATTTGGATGTCATTCCATTACAATGCTACGCCAACCAATGCTTTGACCAGTCATCACCTTGATCCCATTACCGGCACCGGCGAATATAAAGTAGCTGCAGTAAAAATTGAAAAACTCCAGGAGGTGAATCAATAATGGCAGATTACAAGAGCATCATCAACGCCTATAAAGATTTGCCCGGAGGAATCATCGAAGCCTATCATGCTTTGCAGCGTGAATTCAGTTATATACCCGAAGATGCGATTCCCTATGCTGCCCAGGTATTTAATGTACCCAAAGCCAAAGCGCATGGAGTGGCTACGTTCTATTCCTATCTGAAAGTCGGCAAACGTGGTAAAAACGTGATCCGCATCTGCGAGAGCGCGCCCTGCCATATAGCTGGTGCAGATAAAGTTGTTGCCGCCCTGGAAAAAGAGCTGGGGATTAAAATGGGTGAAACGACTTCCGATGGTAAATTTACCCTCGAATTCACCGAGTGTGTGGGCCAATGCCAAGCTACACCGGTGATTACCATTAACAGCAAGCCTTATGGCGATATCACTGCCGATAAAATCCCTGCCATTCTGGCAGAGTATAAATAAG
>CAZRMB010000308.1:1846-3156 GCA_964600925.1 uncultured Syntrophomonas sp. | reverse complement strand
CGGGCAAACATGCAGCGGACCTGTTCCCCGCCGGATAAAACACGGGCCTTCTTCTGGGAATCTTCACCCGAGAACAGCATACGGCCCAGAAATCCCCGCACAAAAGTTTCATCCTTATCGGATGAATACTCCCGCAGCCACTCCACCAGATTCAGATCGGAATCGAAATAATCCGAGTAATCCTTGGGAAAACTGGCGAGCGTAACCGTTTGCCCCCAGGAAACCTGACCGCTGTCGGCCTCTGCTTCACCGGTCAGGATCTGCAGCAGGACTGATTTGGATTGTTCATAAGGACCCACCAGGGCAATTTTATCGCCGGGATTGACCAGCAGGTTAAAGTCAGTTATGAGCGTCTCGCCGTTCATACTTTTATTCAGGTTTTCAATCGTGAGCACCTGGTTGCCCAGCTCCCGGTCCGGCTTGAAGTTGATCCAGGGCAGACGGCGGGAGGAGGGTTGAATATCATCTACCGTCAGTTTATCAAGCTGGCGTTTGCGGGAAGTGGCCTGCTTTGATTTGGAGGCATTGGCGCTGAAGCGCTGAATGAACTCCTGCAATTCCTTGATCTTGGCTTCGGTTTTTTTGTTGGCGTCCTTGGCCTGCTGCAAGGCAAGCTGGCTGGATTCCATCCAAAAATCATAATTGCCGGTATAGAGCTTGATTTTGCCATAATCGATATCAGCGATATGAGTGCAGACACAGTTAAGAAAATGGCGGTCATGGGATACCACAATAACGGTGCTGTCCAGATCAGCCAGAAAATCCTCCAGCCAGGAAATCGAGGCGATATCAAGATGGTTGGTCGGTTCGTCCAGCAGCAGGATATCAGGGTGGCCGAACAAAGCCTGAGCCAACAAGACTTTGACCTTGTCGCTGCCGTCCAGATCCTGCATCTTATTATAATGAAGCTCTTCGGCAACACCCAGGCCATTCAGCAAGGTGGCTGCTTCCGCTTCGGCTTCCCAGCCGTTCAGTTCAGCAAATTCGCCTTCCAGATCTGCCACCAGCAAACCATCTTCCTCGGAAAAATCCGGCTTCGCATAAAGCGCATCTTTTTGTTCCATAATTTCGCACAGACGGGCATGGCCTTTCAACACCGTCTGCATGACCTCGAATTCATCAAATTCGAAATGATCCTGCTTCAGTACGGAGAGCCGCAACCCATTAGGGATGATGACCGAACCGGAAGAAGAATCGATTTCTCCTGAAAGTATCTTTAATAAAGTAGATTTACCGGCACCATTGGCGCCGATCAGGCCGTAACAGTTACCGGGGGTAAATTTAATATTTACATCTTCAAACAGGGGCTT
>CAZRMB010000308.1:0-1746 GCA_964600925.1 uncultured Syntrophomonas sp. | reverse complement strand
GCCATCATCGTTACCATGGTGCTCAATAAACTGATCAATATCATCGAACAAAAGCATGAGTTAAAAAAGATCAACGTCATCATGAGTTCATTTTTTTCCGAGACCGGCAGCGCCATTCTCCATGCCCTGTCAGCCTATAACGACAATCATGACGAATTGATCAAACTGCTGGACATCAGGAATTTCAAGGATAAAAAAACATTTACGGCCATGCAAAAAAAGTTGCGCGAATTTACCTATATCATCAGCGTCACTGCGGAGGATCTGGAACAGCTGCGGGCTATCTTGATCCAGTACAAACCCGCCCTGTTGGATATCCTGCAAAACGCCAATCTATATGAACATGATGCATTTACCGATATGCTATGGCCGATCTTCCATGTATCTGATGAGTTAAACAGCAGGGGAGACCTGCGCGAACTTTCCCCCGCCGATGTAGAACATATAAGGAAAGATATCCTGCGCGCCTATCCGAAGATCGTATCAGAATGGGTCCATTACTTAGGATACCTGAAGGATGAATATCCCTACCTGTTTGTGACCGCACTGAGAAAAAATCCCTTCACCCAGACGACTGGGAGCGAGGAGCCGGGAAAATAAGGCTTGGGGGCGATGATATAAAAACTGAAGTATCATTACTATCATTGATAAGCAGCAAGGAATAAACTATATTATCCTGAAACTGCATGAGTCCTGGTGTTATAATGATTAACAAGCAGCCAGGAGTGTGGGATATTGTTACGGAGGACTAATATCATGAGCGACGTTCATCCCCAGCCAGCACCATTTTTTATAACCGGCAGCTCCCAGCAGGCATTGTTATTTCTGCATGGCTTCACTGCTTCTCCGTCAGAAATCAGACCGGCAGCGGAGAAGTTAAATAAAATCAATAACTGCAGCGTAAGCGGCATTTTGCTGCCCGGGCACGGAACAACGCCGGATCATCTTAATACCGTCCGGTGGCCGGAATGGTATAAGTCAGTCGAAGATGAGCTAAAATTATTGCAAGCCAGGTATCAGCAGGTTTTCGTGGGTGGTTTATCAATGGGTGGTTTGTTGGCCTTGCATGCCGGAGTCAACATTGAGAGTTTAGCTGGGGTCGTAACAATTAATGCCCCTATTTATTACCATTACGGAGTCATACCCTTATTATCGGATTTGAGAGGGATGATGACGCCTTATTATCCGAAAAAAGGCTTGCAACAGATAAAAGAGCTGGAAGATCAGGGACGCTTTGCTTATCGGGTCATGCCGTTGAAAGCGTTTCACAGCCTGAATCATTTGCGCAAAGTAGTCATGAAAGAGGTGCGGGGGATAAAAATTCCTGCGTTGATATTTCAATCACTGCTGGACGAATCGGTTCATCCCCGCAGCGGTGATTTCCTGTATGAAAAGACCCGGGGAGAAGGCACCAAACTGATCATGCTTGCCCAATCACGACATATTGCCACCATGGGAGCAGAGGAAGAACTGATAGCGCGTGAAATCGCAAATTTTATGGAAGTGCAGGGCAGTCGAATCAGAAATTAGATTTTGAACAAGGTTTTTCGTGGCAAATGATATAGAATTCTTATGATTTTGGAGGAATGGGTATGAACAGAGAAGAAGGTCTGGAACTGCTTAAACAACATGTAAAAACCGATAACCTGATCAATCATTGTCTGGCAGTAGAGGCGATCATGAGAGGATTAGCCGAATATCTGCATGAGGATGTTGAAAAATTCGGACTGGCCGGACTTTTACATG
>CAZRMB010000307.1:0-3163 GCA_964600925.1 uncultured Syntrophomonas sp. | reverse complement strand
CTTCATCGAAATTTGCATTGGTAATGGTCATAAATAATGCATTAAATACTTCATGATTGACATTGCCTATTTCCTCGACACTAATGTTTCCTTTCACTACGATTTCAGAAACTCCCTTGATGGTATAAATCAATAAATCCTGGAGCTTGGCTACTTCTTCTGTTTTACCGCATACACCTTTGATGTCACAGCCTTTTCCTTTAGCGGTCTCCTGGCACTGAAAACAGAACATACTCATTAAAATGCCCTCCTTATTTTCATCTATACTGCCGATGTTTTTTTCATGTTTCTATCTTACAAATAGAATTATACTTGAAGGATTTGAGTCATTATGTTGCCCAGGCAACATAATGCAAGTTTTAATAAAAAAACACCTTCCGGTGTCCTGCACAATCCATTGCAAAAGTTTATTTTAATCTATATCTTTATAAAGCCGAAAGGTACTTTTATCGTAATCAATCAGTCCGTCGTCTTTCATGCGCGACAATTCTCTCGACAAAGCACTTCTTTCTGCACCCAAATAATCGGCCAATTCCAGCCTGCCCATAGGAATAGTGAAATGAAGGTTACTGTTACGCTGAGCCTGTCGGGAAAGATAAATTAAAATTTTTTCCCGCAGCGTCTTCCTCGATATGATCTCCAGCTTTTCCATCAGCTGTATATTCTTTTGAGCAATCAGAATGACCATATTGTCGATGAGTTGACGGTGAAACTCGCATGTCTTGGAGCAGGCATGGAGTATTTTATTAAAGGAAAGGAACAATACCTCACAGTCCGTGACTGCCCGGAAAGAAACGGTGCTGTTATAAGATCCGCTGCAGACAAAGGTTTCACCAAAAATGTCCTTTTCCGGCATGATTGCCAGAATGGCTGTGTTTCCCCAGATATCTTCTTTCAGCATGTGTACCATGCCACTTAAAACCACGCCGACAGAACTGATGCTCTCACCGGAATGGGTGATGTAATTTCCTTTTTTATAAAATCTCACATAAGGATCCAGGCATTTTAACATGGATTCCATATCTGTTTGATTTATTTTCTGGAAAAGTGGGGTGTCATGCAGCAACTCGATATATTTTTTCATCTTTTTTTCCTCCGCATGCATTTTATTATAGCCTGCGGATGTTGCGGTCGCAACATTTGGCTGCTACTCATTTTTTCTTCAATCCACTGCTATTTATACCTGAAGGTCAAGCTTTTTTACCCACAAAAATTTTATCGCAGGCGATTTTTATATTAGTTAATACAGGATGTTTGGAACATTCATTGGGTAAGATAAAGATAACTTTGAATGAGGAGGCGGAAAATGAAATCACCTAGCTTGAAAGTGCAGTGTAGCGTAGATAATTGTATTTATAACAAAAGCCAGGCCTGCTATGCTTCACAGCTAATGGTCAAAGCGATGGGAGACGGCGTTGCAAACAATGCTGATGGAACCTGTTGTGATACCTTCCAAAATCGATCAGAGGAGTGATTAATAACGTCTTAGCATTAGATAAAGAGGAATTTTGCTATCTACCAGATATTTCTCGGCTAATACTCACTATTTCTTTAATTTCCTACTATTCCAACCCCATCAACTGAAAAACAAAAACGGGCTTTCAGACCCACGTCTGAAAGCCCTTGATAACATTATTTTAGTGTAATAGACTTGCGTCTGCTATAGATGTCTCTTTTTCATCTGCTTTATGCTGGATTCGGTGATCGCAGAAATGTTACCAAGATTGAGTCCAATGTTTTCCCGCCTGAATATAACCGTACGAATTCCGCGAAATGCCCAGCATACAGGCAGCAAAAAGGGCAGCTTTTCCAGGATGGGAAACAGTATTGTCATATGCTGTAGGTTGGGGAAGAGAATGCGCAGGCTGTATTTCACTTTGGCCAGGGTGAAGCTGTCATGGTCTTTTTTCCCTTGGATGAATCTATTCATCGCCGCGTTGCGGGTGGTGCCGTAGGTTCCGTTGGTCAATATAAAAGCGCCCATGTCTTGATTTATTTCTCTGGTTATAATCCCGTCGAACCATCCATCAGATAAATCTTGCATACTTTGGGCAAAGTCAGACAACCCCGCTTTTTCAAGCTCGGTGTTGATATAGTTCCGATCCAGTTGATCTTTATAATGCCGGTTGTACACCCACACATCCATAACCGAGCGTATGCCGGTACCGCCGCCCCGGTAGTGCTTGGCCATGTGGGCCAGGAGGTAAATATAAAAATCCTCATTAGACATTTCATATCTGTAGCTGCTCCCGGCGGTTAATCTAGCCCGTTCCCATCCAGTTCCAAAATAGTTATATAAAACATCGTTGCTTTCAGCAAAAAGTGCGCGATGAAGTTCTATATTCATTACCGGCCGTTTATAGTATACATCGTGGTTGCCGCCGATATGTTCTGCGGTATAATCTAATGACAACATTATTTCGCCGGCTTTTTCCAGTTGGCTTGCTTCTATTAATATATCCACATCAGCCATCAGACGCATATCCGGCTGCGGGTAGAGATTTTTAATAATATAGCC
This sequence comes from uncultured Syntrophomonas sp., assembly GCA_964600925.1. GTDB lineage: Bacteria > Bacillota > Syntrophomonadia > Syntrophomonadales > Syntrophomonadaceae > Syntrophomonas_B. The sequence goes on along the minus strand of CAZRMB010000307.1, from coordinate 645 downwards.
TTTGAGGGGCATGCATTTGATCTGTTTTTCTTCCAGGGCTGACAAGATCAGCCCGACCTCAAGCTCCTGCCGGGCTTCTTTGGCAACGCCCTTGTTTCTTGCTTCCAGAAAATATTTCATAACGTCCGGAGCCGGTAAAGTATCCAGCCGGCACAATGTATAGCAGGCTGTGTTGGCGACACTGTGCCAAGCAGCCAGTTTGTACAAGCGCTCCATATCCAGTCCCGGCGGTATCGGCGGTGGGACTTGATTATGCAATACCGCTGCCAGAAGTGCGATCAAATAGTTGCCTTCCAGTTTACCCTGTCTTTCGTTCATTTTGTTTAACCTCTCTGGTAATGATGCCCTTATTTTCAATACGCAGCTCTTGGTTACAAATAAATAAAGGTGCCTGGCGATGAGAGATGATCAGGCAGGTCTTGCTTTGCATAGACCGCAGATTGTTCAGGAGTTCCTTTTCGGTGCATTCGTCCAGGGCGGAACTGGCTTCATCCAGGAGCAGAACAGTTGCGCCGCTCAATACGGCTCTGGCAATGGCCAAACGCTGGATTTGTCCCTCGGATAGACCGTAGCCTTTCTCACCGATGACCGTATCCAGCCCCGCCGGCAATTCTTTGATGAAATCGTCGGCACAGCTTATTCTGG
>CAZRMB010000306.1:0-3183 GCA_964600925.1 uncultured Syntrophomonas sp. | reverse complement strand
TGCCGTATCATGCTCGTAGGCACACCGCGCGCCGGTTGTCAGCTCACTCCAGGCTGTATCCTCCACGATCACCGGAATGGGATCACCGTTGCGGTAATGGGTCACTTTCAGATTTTCGACCATCCAGGTCTGGGTTCCGAGCGTAAGCGTATGGTAAAGGTTCCCATCGGCGTCGGTAACTGTGGTCGGAGCCGGGACCGGGTCGTCTGATTTCTTTTTACACCCGTTCATAACAAACAACAGCAGCAGAACCGGCAGGATCAGGCCCGGAATCAGTGATTTTTTCATATCGCTATCAGTTTATTGCAATAAAATTAAAACAATTAAGTATAATTTCCGGCAACGGATGATTAATTTGTATTTTTATACAGTATTACTGCACTCAAATCCTTGTTCAGTCAAATAAACAGTAAAGGGCTAACGCAGGTATTTAATCAGGTTATTGAACTCAAAATATGGGTGAGGGATTTTCGGCAATTATCTTAGCGGGAGGACGCAGTCAGCGGATGGGGTCGCCCAAAGCGTTAACCCTTTACAGGGGAAAACCGCTCATTCAATACCCCCTGGATTTGGCGGCGATTGTAACGACTGTTACCTTCATCTCGGCCAACGGCCATGACCTGGACCACCTGGGGTTCCGGATAATTCCGGATATCTACCCGGTTAACGCGCCCCTGGCCGGAATTCACGCCGGGCTCACGGCTTCGCCGTACCTTTGGAATCTGGTACTTTCCTGTGACATGCCCGGTGTTTCACTCGACCTGATCCGACGATTATGGCCCTTGCTGAACGATGAATTTCAGATTGTGGTCCCGGCGCATCATGGATTTGTTGAACCCTTGTGCGGTTTTTACCATCAATCACTTCTTCCTTTAATCGAAGTGAATCTGAAATCGGGGAAATACAGTCCGCTGGACCTGATCTGGGAAGCGCCAACCCGGTTTCTGACCTTTGAGGCTGATGAAGAGCATACCGCCCTTGAGCTGTTCAGAAATATCAATACGCGGGAAGACCTGGAATAAAAATGATTTCGGCATGCACCAATTTCAGCATCCGCCGGCAGCCTTCTTCTTTTTCTTTACCGGAACTACTGCCGGTTTAGCAGTTTTTGAATCGGAAGGAGCAGCTGCAGTAGTTACGGCTGCAGCTCCGCCGCCGCCAAGCGCCATGGAAGCAGCCTTGCGGAAATCGTACCGGGCGATTTCATCGTTGGGGCTGTTATTTCCCGGTTGTGCCGGGTTAAGTACCGTCTCAAGCCAGTAATTCAGTCCGCCCTGCAGCACATAATTGTTCTGGTAACCGAGTTGACGCGTCAGCAGCCATGCTTCATTAGCTTCGGTGGATCCGTTGGAATAAAAAATATTCATCTTGGTCGACTGATTCAGGAGGTCGGTATTCTGTTCAGATAAAATATCCTGCAACGGGATGTTGATCGCCCCCGGGAGGCTGTATTGGTCGAATTCGCGGGGATTGCGCACATCGATCAGTTGAACCGACGGATCTTTTTTAATGATTTGATCAGCCACCTCATCCGGTGAGATGAACTGCGTCCCCGTGCGGATCTCCGCCAACAACTGTTCGGCAGTCAGCTTGTACGGCCGGGTCGTATTCTGTGGAACCAATGCAATTATCACCGCCAGGATCAGCAGTACCAACGTCAGAAAATGTAACGGCTTCATACTGTTTTTATATTAATTGTTTTTTGACTCTTATTTTTGAACTTTGAATTATTGTTTTTCACCTAATCGCTATTCCCTATTCCCTATTCGCTAATCGCTAATATCTAATCCCTATTTTGACATTTGCATTTTGCATTCTTAATACTCTTCTCTCGGGAACTTCTTCTCAACCCATTCTGCCACATAAAACATTGCCAGGGCCATCACCACGAGGAGCAGTGCAAAGATGCCATCGCTGATATTCAGGGCGGTTGATATTTTCAGGTTGCCCATGGGCAGCGCTTTGTACATGGTCTCAAAGAGCGGGTAACCGAAGGCAAACAGGTAAACCCCGATAAACAGACCCACAACAAAGAGCATGGCGTCAATCTTTCCGATGGCCGCTCCGCAGAAGCTTGTACCCGGACAAAAGCCGCCCATGATAAATCCGACGCCCATGATCAGCCCCCCGATAATGGCAGAAGTGAGAAAAGTGGGATTCACATAGACCAGATTCAGATCAACCCAGCCGAACAGACTGAAAAAGAGTAGTCCGAGCATGGCGGTAACCCCTCCTGTGAAGAAGACTTTTAACACGACGGTATCGTAGCCGTAAAAAAGTCCGGCAAGTTTGCGGCTGGACGAAAACCCGCACTGTTCAAGAACAAATCCAAAACCGATTCCGATGACGAAAGCCAGGAAATAGTTGGTGTTTGGTGAAATAATATCATTTACTGCTAAAGGACCCATACCTTTTTGATTGATTGAATGACTGAATGACTGATTGACTGATTAATAAAATTGAGTGATTGAGTGATTGAGTGAATGAGTGATTGAAAATGTGCTAATGTGCTGATGTGTTAATTTGGGGATTTGAATTCATTTTCCTGCCTATATCCAGTTTTTGCGGAAGAAATAGGCCAGTCCGTAAGCTGCGCCGAAGATGGCCATCATGGTTACAATGCCGCCCAGCGATAGCACTGCCATGCCGCTGAGGGCCGATCCGCTGGTACATCCCCGGCCAAGTTGCGAACCCAGTCCGAAGAAGATTCCGCCCATCAGGGCAAACGCCAGCCGGCGCCGGGAGGTGATCTTTGGACTGTGTTCTACTTTGAATTTCAAGCGACCGGCAATTGCTCCTGAGAGAAATCCCCCGGCAATCACGCCAAGCATCTGGAATACCAGCCAGTTCTTCATCGGCGATCCGGGATGTTCTTCCCGGTACTCCTTAAAGAATTTGGCGTTTTCGGTGTAAGCTGGAGCGACAGCCGAAGTGCTGGCGACCACCGCGCTTTTAATGGCGCCCGAAGCGCCTAAGCCACGACCTGAAATAAAATTCGCGGCCAGCAGGACCAGTCCGAGCAAAACACCCCCGATGTAGGGGTTCAGATATCTGTTTTTCCGGGGAGCAGATGATGTTTCCATGCGCATTGATTGATTGACTGAATGACAGATTGACTGATTAATAAAATTGAGTGAATGAGTTTATACAAAATACTTTTACAATAATCGAAAGAAACAGGTA
>CAZRMB010000305.1:0-3191 GCA_964600925.1 uncultured Syntrophomonas sp. | reverse complement strand
GCTCCCCCCCCTGATAAAGCCAAATACGAGGAATTGGATGCAGACCCTTCTGCGGGATTACCAACATTATCGGACCCGTCTCAGGATTTTCCTCCCGAGAAAACACCGGTTCAGTACATTCCAAACGATCAGCATTATTCCGGACACTATCCCATCCCCGGCTACTTTGGCGGTCCTCCGGCTCATCCTCCACTTTGTCCGCCTTGCCCCCCTTGTCCCTGCGATGAGACAAAGCCTGCTTCTGATAATAGTTCCGGAGCTAATCCTGTAATTGATAAGGGCAATGAAAACGTGACCGCTGGACAATCTAAAAATGACTCAATTCCTGAACACTGTTCCTGTCCACCTTGTTCACCTTGTTCGCCTCCTCCGAAGCCGCCGCCACCGCCGCCTAACAATGTTCCTGAACCATTGACGATGTTCCTGCTGGGAGTTGGTATCGGGTGCTTGCTCATTCTGGTTTTCGTTTTCAGGAAGACCGGTTTGTATCGCAAGTAATTTCATATTCATTTTCCCTTTAATATGAATAATGGAAATATGGTTGATTTCTTTTCCGATCACTGCGGTGTTTCGCTGCCGACTTGCTTCCTTATAAAATCAGAGCTATTAGCAGTATGTCCGATGGTTCATAATTAATGAATAATGTGCTGCCGCGATCAAAACGACAAACTGTCATGGGCATCCCCCTCAAGGGGGTTGTGTGGATTCTGATACTAATTGCAGGGCTGTTACAATCCATTATTGTGTTTCCCAATGATATCTTTCATCTGGATCAAAATGTCCTGTTACAAGCAAAGGAAAAATGGGGCAAACAAGCCCAGACGCGTCTCTTATCCTGGGAAAATTTAATGCAGCGAGAATGGAGCAGTTCAGACAGGGAAAAACTGGAAAAAGTAAATTCTTTCATGAACAAAATACCATACAGAGAGGATATCGACGTCTGGGGCGTTCCGGATTACTGGGCAACACCTGTTGAATTTCTGGGAAGAGGAGCCGGTGACTGCGAGGATTACGCAATAGCCAAGTACTTTACATTGAAGGCCATGGGAGTTTCCGAACAAAAGTTGAGAATTACTTACGTAAAGGCACTGCAACTCGGCAAAACCCACATGGTTCTGACATATACCGATAAACCTGATGACGAGCCTTTGGTTCTCGACAACCTGAATAAGTCTATTATGCCGGCCTCCGAGAGGCGTGATCTGATTCCCATCTTCAGCTTCAACGGTACTGAGCTCTGGATGGCACAGCAGCGCGGGCAGGGAGAATCAACTGGCAGCAGCCGTCTTAAACCCTGGCGTAATCTGTTAAAGAAAATGTCGGAAAATAAATAATCACAAGGATTTTACTATGACTCTTTATCGACGATTGATCATTTTTACACTTCTGCTTTTCTTCATTCTGCTTGCGGGAACGTGGATAGTCACTTTTGAAAACAGTCGCTCGTTCGTGATCAAACAGTTAAGCTCTCATGCGCAGGATACGGCGACATCTCTGGCACTGGCTATTTCTCAGCATCCTGTTGAAAACGACAGGGTTCGAATGGAAGTCATGATCGACGCCGTTTTTGATCGGGGATATTATGAAATTATCAGAGTGACTGATCTGCAGGGAAAAGTCTTAAGCGAGCGAAAACTCAATATCGTCATTGAAGGAGTTCCCCGGTGGTTTGTACTCCTGGCACCTATCAAAACACCTGAAGCAACCGCCAATATCATTACTGGCTGGCGTCAAACAGGCGCAATTTATGTCAAAAGCCATCCGGGCTACGCTTATCAGACACTCTGGCTCTCCAGTGTTCGCACCGCCATCTTGTTTGTTGTTTGCGGCATCTTCGTTCTTCTTACCGGAGCATGGGGCTTACGAAAGATTCTCATGCCCCTGGCCAGGGTGCAAGATCAGGCGGACGCTATCTGCAGAAAGGAGTACAACTATCAGGAAATCCTGCCCGGAACAAAGGAACTTCGACAAGTGGTAATTGCCATGAATCGCATGGTCAAAAAAGTTCAGACGATGTTTGAAGAGCAGGTTGCAATTGTCGAAGAATTCCGCAAGCATGCTTATTATGACTCTTTAACAGGCCTGGGCAACCGTCGCTATCTGGAAAGTCAGATACAGGCGTATCTGCAACGGCACGATGGACAGAAAAAAGGTGTTTTGCTTCTGGTTCAGTTAAATGATCTCAGCTCACTCAATCAATCCATGGGCCTTGAGGCCGGTGATGCATTATTGAAGGAAACGGCCAAAATTCTTCAGGGTGCTATGGAATCTTATTCCCACCATGTCCTGGTGAGGCTTACCGGCGGCGACTTTTGCATTTTCCTGCCGGATGCTCTGCCGGAGGATGCCGAATTTGTGGCTGCCAATGTGACCAACAAGGTGTGCGGGCTGGCGCCATCGCACATTTTGGGAATGGACAACATCGCCCATGCCGGCGCCGTCACGTTTGCTTATCCCGCCCCCCTCGGCCTGCTGCTGTCCGAAGCGGACAGAGCCTTGCGTTGGGCGCAACAAGCCGCGCCTAACAGCTGGCATATAATTGCGATGACTGATGACGCCGAAAAAATGCCGGCCGGGCAGCAGCAATGGAAAGCGGAGCTTGAAAAGGTCATTCACGACCACAGGATAGATCTCGCTGTTCAGCCGGTTGCGAAAACATTGGAACTAAACACTCTCCTTCACCTTGAAATTCTTTCCAAGATTGTTCGGCCTGAAGAAGGCCGGACGTTCGACGCCGACCGGTTTTTGCCCTATGCTGAAAGACTGGGGCTTACCCCGCTTCTGGATCGGATCGTCCTGGAAGAAGTTCTTAAGCTGGATCGCAGGCAACTGGATATCGACCACGTTGCGGTTAATATCTCTCCGGCGTCTCTTTCGAATTCCGCCTTCATGGAATGGATGCATAATGCATTAAAAAATGCTGTTTCATCCGTTCCTCGCATTACATTTGAATTCTCCGAATTTGCAGCAATACGCAATCTGTCTTTGCTCCGAGAATTTCAGATGTTCGTCCAGGATTGCGGCCATACAATAGCGATTGATCATTTTGGCCATGGGTTATCTAATTTCGCCTACCTCCGCTCCCTTCACCCCGAATATGTAAAGATCAACAAAGACTTTACGGGAGAAATCAAGGACGTTGAAAGCGACATGCGATTTTTCATTGCCTCGCTATGCACCATCGCCCACAG
>CAZRMB010000304.1:0-3193 GCA_964600925.1 uncultured Syntrophomonas sp. | reverse complement strand
ATGTCTACTCCACCATCAACAATTGGCCCACAGCCAGATTTTATGCCGCCCGCGGTATTACCGTGCGCAGCATATTGAAGGCCGCCGGCGTTTTGGATACAGCCCAGACTATCACCCTCAGCTCCGACGATTCCTATAAAATGAGCTTTACCCGGGAGCAGCTGCTGGATACACCCCAATATTATTATCCCTTGGTAAAGGAAGGATCAGATGAATCCGCCCAGCCGGTTGAACCCATTATTGCTTATGAGTACAAGGAAGGTTCCGATGATATGGCAGCAGCGGTGGCGGATGTACCTTGTCTGATCATTGGCCAGCGCAATCCGTTGGAGCATACCAATCCGGCTTTCATAGTCAATGTTTCGAAAATCATCGTTTCCAGCCATGACCCGGGCAAATGGGAAGCGCCTGCTACCTTCCCGGTCGAAGGCAAAATTGCCTCAGGGGAATCGGTCAAGCTGCAGCACAAATATTTAGGTCTGGTCAAGCTGCATTATACCTTGGATGGAACTGATCCCACAGAGTTGTCCCCCATGTATAATCCCAGCACCTATCAGCCGGAGCTGAATGTTCCCATAGTTATCAAAGAGGATACTGTGATCAAGGTGCTGGTATCCGGCTATGGCAAGCACAATAGTGAAATCAGAAGTTTTACCTTTGATGCTCAATAACTTCTCAAACAGGAGGCAATCCATGCAGTTTTTACGTAAAGGCAAGTCACTGATTGCGTTGTTAACAATTCTTTTTTTAACCGTCACGATGACCGGGTGCGGCGCCAAAGACAGTGGAGACCCTAAATATGAAGCCCAGGTCATTGCTATTGAAGGATTGAATCAGGCCAAAGATGCTGATGTATCCATTACCGAGATTTCCATAACAGAACTACGCAAATTGCCCCAGCATGACCTGGATGCCAGCTACAAGCGGACCACCGGCCTCTATGAAGAATTTAAAATGTCGGGACCCTATTTGACCGACGTGATCAAACATCTGGGCGGAGATCTGAACGATTATGCCGGGATAGGGGTATTGGGCAGCGACGGTTACTACTGTCTATTGTCCAAAGAGCTCATCAAAGCCACGCCTGATCTGATGCTGGCAGTGGTTATAGATAAGAATGCCAAACTGGACGAGGACAACGCCCCCGCCCGTCTGGCGGTGCAGGGACAATTCGGACCGTATTGGGTCAAGCGGATCGAAAAAATTATTCTTTACAAGCAGATTCCTGAAAAGGCAATCACTTCTGTCTGGATATTCAACAACCTGGCCGCAGGGATTGAACCGTATCAGTATGAATATTACGGCAGTAAAGACGATTCTATAGATCTGGAACAGATTTTTCCCCGGCTCGATCATGTGGACAGCAAAGCCTTTTTTACCATGAAATCGGCTGACGGATTCAAGAAAAATGAAGTCTTGAACATGGTCAAATCGCGTTATTACATCAAGGTGGAAGGCAAGGATGCGCCTACCAACGTTTCTCCTTACATAAAACTGGGCATGAATGTACAAAACATTGCCTGGGTATCTACTAATGCAGATGCTGCAATCTTTCCTGGAAAAATGATGGAGTACATGGATACGAAAGTAATTGACGGACAAAAAGGCATCACCTTGGATGAGGTTTTGTATGAAACCGAAGTCAAGCAAGTAAAATCGGAAACCTTTGATATTCTGGGAACCAAAGGCGAGAAAATAACTGTCGCCGGTAAAGATATGAGTCGGGGCATTTTGGTGCCTCGTAAGGATGGCAGTGTGGGAGTTGTTTGGGACAAGTCCACCGGATACAAGAATATGGACAATTTGCTGCGTATTCGGCTGGTGGAAAAGGCTGCTCAGGAAACGGAAGCGGATCAGCCCAAAAACAGCGGGACAGGATCTGAGAAAAGCAGCAGCATCTCCCTTCCCGACAAACCCGCTGCCGACACTATTCTGACCATCACCGGCGACGGCGTCAGCAAACCGGCTTATTTATCACTTGCGGATTTGCAGAAAATGAAAGCCGGCTATATGGAACAATGCTTTTCCGCTGTTAACAATTATCCCACCCGCAAATTCATGGTGGCCAAGGGGATAAATTTGCTTTATCTGCTCGAGCAGGCCGGGATCAAAAGTAGCGCCCGCAGTATTCATATCGAAGCCAGTGACGGCTACAAAGCTACCCTGACCCGCGATCAGTTACTGGGCAAAAGATACCGCTACCCGGGTTTGAAATCTGCCAGCACCGCTAATCCGGTTGAAGTAAAGCCGATGCTGGCCTGGGCTTTCGGGGAAGGACAGGATTTTGCCAAAGCCAGGGAAGGAGAACTGCGACTGGTGATCGGGCAGCAGGGCCTCAATGATGTTAATACCGCTGTTTCCGTGGAGATGATTTCCAAAGTCACTGTTTCCACCAAAGACAACGGCCGCTGGGAAAAAGCTGCCGCTTCCTTGTCGGACGGGCAGATCACTCTGCAGCATGACAATCTGGATCAGGTCAAACTCCACTACACCCTGAACGGAACTGAACCGAATGAGTTCAGTCAAGTGTATAACCCCAGCACTTCCTATTTTCAGCCCGATCTAATCAAACCCATTCCGGTTAACGGTTCGGGAACTCTCAAAGTGAAGGTGATTGGTTACGGGAAAAGTGACAGTGAGGTCTTGACCTATGCCTATTAAAAAGATCGCTGTGTTGCTAATCATCATACTAGCTGTATTTACAGCCGGCTGCGGAGAAACGAATGAGCCGACTGAGGAAGAGTTAAAAGCCTTTAATGAAATACTATCGCAAAAATACAGCGTGCAGGATTTCAAGATTGTGACCAAAGAAGTCATGACCGATGAACGACAGGAAAAATTCAAGGCGGTTAAGAAAGTATTTACTACCCCGGAAGGAGACTATGCCTTTATAAGCAAGCCGGTGGCTTACAACGGCCCGGTAAATCTGGCCGTCGTTATTGACCGGGAAACCGGGACCACGGTGGGCATGAAAATTGTGGAGCATATGGAAACCGAGCATTATGTAAGGGACATGAGCAACAGTTGGTTTACCGAGCGCTTTGCCGGCAAACAAACCGATCCTTATCTGGAACTGGTGCATCTGGAAGCAAAGCGTGACAACCAGATAATTATCATTACCGGAGCTACAGTCACAACCGAGGGGATCACTAATGGCGTCAACGCCTGCCTGGGTGTATATGAGGAAGCTGTT
>CAZRMB010000303.1:0-3200 GCA_964600925.1 uncultured Syntrophomonas sp. | reverse complement strand
GATGAAGTATTGATTGAAGATGATTTACTCAAATACCTTCTTGCCAAATACGATAGCAAACAACTCACAGTAACCGAAGCAAAATCTATTATTCTTCAATTAAAAACTCTACCTGCCAGCGATCTTTATGAAAGCAATAAAACCATTATTCGCTGGCTTTCCGACGGCTTTATCCTGAAACGTGATGATCGCAATCAAAAAGATATTCATATTGAATTGATAGACTATAACGGATTAGAGGCACAGCTTTCCGCGCCTGATTTAGATATAGTAGTTGCTGAACCAACAGATAAGTATCCGGAAGATCACAACATTTACAAGTTTGTTAATCAGCTTGAAATTGTGGGTTCCGAAAAACGTATTCCAGATGGCATTGTGTATATCAATGGCCTCCCACTTGTGGTGTTTGAGTTTAAAAGTGCCATACGGGAGGAAGCCACTGTTTTTGATGCTTTTAATCAACTAACTGTTCGCTATCGCAGAGATATTCCGGAACTTTTTAAATACAATGCTTTTTGTGTCATCAGCGATGGTGTAAATAACAAAGCTGGTTCATTCTTTGCCCCTTACGAGTTTTACTATGCCTGGCGTCGTGTCGCTGGGCTTGCAAAAGATGTAGATGGTATTGATAGTATGTTTACCCTGGTGCAGGGGATGTTCAACAAAAACCGTCTTCGTGATATTATACGAAACTTCGTTTATATACCGGACAGTTCAAAGAAAAACGAAAAAATTGTATGTCGCTATCCGCAATATTATGCCGCTAAACGCTTGTACGATACTATTAAAATTGCTCAAAAACCTGGTGGCAATGGAAAAGGCGGGACCTACTTTGGTGCAACAGGTTGCGGCAAAAGTTTTACCATGCTTTATCTCACCAGATTGTTGATGAAAAGTGAATATTTCGAAAGCCCTACAATTGTAATGATTACCGACCGTACCGATCTGGACGATCAGTTATCGGGACAGTTTACCAACGCTAAAAAATTCATCGGAGATAATCTGGTGATAAGTGTTGAAAGCCGTGCTCATCTGCGGGAACTGCTTCAAGATCGTCAAAGCGGCGGTGTTTTCCTTACTACTATCCACAAATTTACAGAAGACACTGAACTGCTAAGCGACAGAACTAATATCATTTGTATTTCGGATGAAGCTCACCGAAGCCAGGTAAATCTTGACCAGAAAGTTAAAGTAACCGAAAAAGGTGTCACTAAAACATACGGTTTTGCCAAGTACCTTCACGACTCTTTACCTGGTGCAACTTTTGTTGGCTTTACGGGCACACCGATTGATGCCACACTCGATGTTTTCGGAAAAGTCGTTGATGCATATACAATGACCGAATCGGTAAAAGATGAAATCACCGTCCGTATTGTCTATGAAGGGAGAGCTGCCAAAGTAGCATTGAAAAACAGCGAACTTGAAAAAATTGAAAAATATTATTCAAAAGTTGCTGAAGAAGGTGCCAATAAATACCAGATAGAACAAAGTAAAGAACAAACTGCTCAAATGAATGCCATCTTGGGCGACCCAAAACGTTTAAAGGCAGTAGCAGAAGATTTTGTAACTCACTACGAAAATAGAGTCACCGAAGGTTCAACTATTAAAGGAAAAGCAATGTTCGCTTGTAGCAACAGGGAAATTGCTTATGAATTGTATAAGAATATCATTGCCTTGCGACCTGAATGGAACGAAATTAAAGTAGCAGCTGATAATGAGATATTATCTGAAGAGGAACAGAAGAAAATCAAGCCAATGGAACGTGTCAAAATGATTATGACCAGAAGCAAAGATGATGACGAAACGCTATATAACTTATTAGGCACAAAAGAGTATCGAAAAACATTGGATAAAGAATTTAAAAATGAAAAATCAAACTTCAAAATTGCCATAATAGTTGATATGTGGCTCACAGGTTTCGATGTACCGTTCCTTGATACTATGTATATTGATAAACCGATAAAACAACACAACCTGATCCAGGCTATTTCACGTGTAAATCGGAAGTTTGAAGGTAAAAACAAAGGTCTGGTTGTGGATTATATCGGAATTAAAAATCAGATGAATCTTGCATTGAAGCAATATAGCGAAGGGGACAAAGACAATTTTGAAGACATTGCAGAATCTTTAATCATTGTAAGGAATCATTTAGACCTTATTGCAAAACTTTTTCACACTTTCGATAGTTCAAAATATTTCAAAGGAACAACATTAGAACAGTTGAATACTTTGAATAAAGCGGCTGAATTTGCGCAGAGGACAAAGGAATTAGAAACCCGTTTTATGGGTTTAGTTCAACGATTAAAAGCTGCTTATGATATCTGTGCAGGTAGCGAACAATTAACTCAAACTGAAAGAGATTACACCCATTTTTATATGGCAGTTAAATCTATTGTTTTTAAAATCACTATAGGTCCCGCACCAGACACAGCCCAGATGAATGCCAAAGTCCGTGAGATGATAAAAGATGCATTGCAGAGTGATGGAGTACATGAAATCTTTAAGTTAGGTGAAGAACGGGAATCTGTGCAGGATCTTTTTGATGAAGACTATCTGGCTAAAATTGATAAAATCAAACTTCCAAATACTAAAATAAAACTGCTTCAACAGTTGCTTGCAAAAGTTATCGGTGAAATGAAGAAGGTCAACAAAGTTAAGGGTATAGACTTTACAAAAAAAATGCAGGCTCTTGTGAAGATATACAATGAACGCAAAGAAAACGACATTTTTAGAAGCGAAGTATATGAGGAGATGGCGGATCAATTAACTAATCTAATCTGGGAAGTTCACAAAGAATTCTCTGCTGGCGACGCATTAGGAATTGATTTTGAAGAGAAAGCCTTCTATGATATACTGAAAGAGCTCTGTATAAAATACGATTTCACATATCCCGAAGATAAACTTATTGAATTAGCAAAAGCAGTAAAGGAATTGGTTGAGGGTCAGGCTAAATTTCCGGACTGGAACAAGAGAGATGATATAAAATCCGCATTAAAAGTTGGGTTGATTCTGCTTTTGGATGAATTCGGATATCCACCGGTAGAGAGAGATGAAGTTTATGTAGAGATATTTGAACAGGCGGAGAATTTTAAGAAGAATCAAGTGCAGGTATAAAAGTGTATTTAAGTGCAATATCACTGAATCATATGCTTGATAATATGTGATTTACCCTCATAGGGAAGCACCTATGCAATAAAAAC
>CAZRMB010000302.1:0-3215 GCA_964600925.1 uncultured Syntrophomonas sp. | reverse complement strand
GATCTGAGGATTGTCTTTCAGCGAATCATACACTTTCTGCATGTTTTCCCGGCTCTGGATCCGCATTTGTCGGGCTTCTTCCGGGATTTCCGGGTTGAATGCGTAGTGATTCATGCACCCGATCCAGATCTCCCCGGTAACACACCCCATGAAGAGTCGGTCAATCATCTCTTTTGGCTGAGCAATTAAGAGCGGTTCCATTGAGATCGAGGTTTTGTACCCCATAGTGGCCGCCCGTGCAAGCGCCATGAGCCTGTCACTGGGGGCCGGAGCGCCGGGTTCCCAGTACTTCGCGGTGGCATCATCGTTGGTCCCGATAGTGAACCGGAACTCGATCTTATCGCGGTACCCCTGGAACTGATCGCAGATCCACTTTATCGCGGCGTATTCCGGTTTGGAGACAACCAGGACATCGTTACCGTTTTCCAGCATTTCACGCAGGAACGGTCCCCACCAATCGACGTGTTCAATATGGAGATCGTGCGTTGTCGGGAACATGATTCCGCCATCAGCCTTTTTTGTGGACTGCCGGACCTTAAGCAACCGCATTTCCGGCCAATTCTCTTCTGTTGCCTGATTGTACCGGATCGCTCTCAGCTTTCCGTAGCAGTACCGGCAATTGTTTTTACAGCCCCGGCACCGGTTCCTGCTGTTTGGCATCCATTCCCGCGTACCTGTTTTTGGTTTTTCCGTCATTTCGACACGCTCCCGGCAACCGTATTAAGGTGTATGGCGCAGCCAACCGATACCGTGAATGGCTCGGGAAATTCAATCGAAGTCTCGCCCGGATCAAGTGCGATCCACAGGGCCGTGATGTGCCCCTGCTCGTTGAATATTGCATCGGTAATGTGACCGCCGGTGACTTTAGGGTAGGATAATGGTTTCATGGTTCTTTCACCTTAATCCACCGGGCCCGAGGATATTCCCGGTTCGGTTTTTCGTTCACTTTATTCTCAACCGGGCAACCGGTCATACAATCAACCTCATCGCCATCTCGAAACCACGAAGGAAGTTCAAAGACGCATGGTTGATCAGGATCACAGTTAAAACATTGGAACTTCATGCCCCCACCCGTGTCACCTTTTTATTATTATGGAGATTTGATCGGGATCTTAAATGATCTCGTTCAGAGACGCAACCAAGATTTGATATTTCGTTGTTATTTGGATCTCCATCGATATGGTGGATTATATACATAAACGGGATCGGTCCGTTAACATCAACCCATTTCTGACGATGTAATAATCTTTCCCCTTGGGGGGATCTGGTTGTAGAGCGGTAATAAACGCGATGAGAACGGTCCTTTGAGTCGGTATCACGTTTGTAAGATCTGCCATTATAGATGATTTCTTCTATCATCTTAACTACCGCCAGTCTTTTTTTTATCTATATCGTCTGAATCAATTCTATATGTTGATCCGATTCTGATACAGGGAAGTTTTCCCGAGTTTATCCAATTCAATACAGTCCTTCAATGGACTCCCATTTTTTGATACTTGGGTTACCGTTAATAGTCCCATATATCCTAATTTTACCCATTATTATTTATAACTACCTATTTTATCACATTATCATATCCCCCTGCCCTTTATTGCCAATGGAACTTTAATCTGATATAATACGAGTATTTCCACAATTTAACAATTGAATAGATATATATACTATTGAGTTTAACCTTACAACGATCCATTTTTTCTATAAATTTTTAACAAACTTTTTTTAAGGGTGTCGGTTTTTATCTTTTCCATTGGAAATAGAACGGAGGGGGATATGATAACTCTTATTATCCTTGAGATTTAACAAGAGTATATGAAAGAGCGAATTACCTATAGGGGACAGATCTTTACGCGAGATCCGGAGTCAAAGAACAAATCAAAACGCTTGTATTATCGTCGTAAAGTGTATATTTGGTATGAAAAAAAATACCAATACCGGCTCCTGCATCGGGTCATTTGGGAGGACTATAACGGACCGGTACCTGTGGGATCTGTAATCCGACACAAAGACGGTGATCCTTCAAATAATGAGATATCAAATCTTGAATGCGTGAAAAAAGAAGAGCACCTTAAAACGTGTCGGTCCCGGGCTGTAAAAAATAACGCGGTGTTTTAAAATGGCAAATATGGTATTAAAAAATACCATTAAACCAATTTCTGTCTCTTTTTCAGGATCGAACCGGTCGTAAAAGAGGGGGATCCGTGGATTGCTTCATCGATTTCCTGTGCGGTGTGCCTTGTTCCCGGGCAAAAATACCGCATGGATCCATCAGGCAGCACACAGGCACAGTGCTTATCCAGGTATTCCTGCCGATTCTTCAGGACCGGAAGCCGGGCCCCGCATACGCAACAGGTCATCTCGGGATCAAACTTTCCCATCACGCACCTCGAGGGGGCACCAATCCGGGAAATCATCATAATTTGGAGTGCCTATAGTCTCCGGGATTTCTCGACATTTCTCGTAGCAAAATGGTTTCCGTTCGGTTTCCCCCTCTTTATTTAGCCTTTGGATAGAGCCCCGGTTAGGGCATTCGTGTTCATCGCAATATTTAACCGCGTAAATTCGTTCGGTCATCATTTCACCACAATACAATTGCTTTTTTCTCCCATTGCACGCATCCAAAAATAAGAATTCCTAAACTACGGGCCCAATTTAGCCGATGCCCGGTGATGTGGCAGACGCCATCGCCGGCATTGTTTGCGCAGTTACCGCAGCATATTTGCACCCGTCGTTTTGCGGTCATTTTATCCCTCAATATCCACGCACTTAACCGGCGGCCTCTTCTCATCCTCAACCGCCAGCCCGCATACATTGTTTGCCCTTCGATGCTTACAGGTCCATGTTGGTTCCAGCCGTCGGAGAAGGCACCGGTAATCGGAACCGTGGAGAAAATAACAACTTATGACCATAAATCTCACCTTGGTACTTTAACCCACTTCCCCTTAGAAATTATTTTCTTCAGGGGATGCGCCCGGGCATACCGGCCCCGGTTAATCTTATTCCTGGTCCGGTTGCTCTGCTCGTGCCGGTACTTCCCGGCTTCCGGGTCGTATCCGGGCTGGCAATATCGGCACCGGTCCTGATCCGGGCCGATATAATGGATCCGGGTCGTGGGATCCAGCCGATACTTGTCCACGCATGACGGGCAGGGCCGGCGTCCGCTACGCTCTGCCTTATTGCAGGCAGGGCACCCGGTCGGCCGCTCCCCGCGCTCGATC
>CAZRMB010000301.1:0-3225 GCA_964600925.1 uncultured Syntrophomonas sp. | reverse complement strand
GGAGGGGTATCAGCAGTGGAACAGCAGGTATTCTCGAGGAAATCGAAGGACTGCGGTTCAGGGGCAAGAAGGCGGCCGCATTTGGATGCTATGGCTGGAGCGGCGAAGGTGTTCAAAAAATCACCGACTGGCTCAAGAAATCAGGGTTCGACCTGATGAACGACGGCATCAAGTGCCTCTGGAATCCTGACCGGGAAAGCATCAACCGCTGTGTGGCCTTCGGCAATGATGTCTCCGCACAAGCCTGACACTTCAGGAAAGAAGAAAAGGGGGTAAATTATACCGGCCTGGTGTGTCAGATGCATGAACAGGCCCACCATCAAAGCACCCGCACACTGCAGGAGGCAGGCATGAAAGAAAGCAGGGAGGCAACTCATGCAATACTCAGCGGAGATATTGTTCGACATTCCGAGTTATGTAATTGCTTTGGCTTTATTCGCCGGCATTCTTCTTGTTTATGAAATGGGGTTTAGAATCGGTAACTTCCACCAGAAGAGCACCGACAAAGAAATCAAGAGCCAGACAAACAACATCCAGGGCGGCATGCTGGGCCTGCTCGCCCTCATCCTGGCCTTCACCTTCAATATGTCCCTCCAGCGGTATGACGCCAGGAGCGAAGCGGTCATACAGGAGGCAAACTCCATCGGCACAACAGTCTTAAGAACAAAACTGCTTCCGCCGCCATACGACGCGGCAACATATGCTCTCTTGCAGGAGTACATCGACATACGCATCGAAAACTCCAAGATCGCCTTGTCCCAATATAAAGAGAGAGACGATATCATCAAAAAAGGTGACGAGCAGCTCAAAAAGATCTGGGCTGCGGGCACCCAGGCCGCCAGAAGCGACCCGAACCCTGTTACTACCGGCCTCTTCATAGCCGCGCTCAACGAACTGATCGACAACAGGTCGGCGCGATTCGAAATACAAAACAGGCACATTCCGGAGGTTATTCTGTTTCTGCTCTTCTTTATATTCATCATGAACGGCGCCATAATCGGCTATACGGAAGGCCTTGGCGGGAAAAGGGCGTACGTTCCCACTGTGCTGCTCACCTTGCTGATCACCCTCGTCGTCTTCCTGATCATCGATCTGGACAGGCCGAGGCGCGGCCTGATTACGGTAAAACAAGACTATATCCTTCAGTTGAAAGAGTGACGTTCCATCAGGAAGTCCATGGCGGGAGGTCTCACTACTTTGGCGGAAGATAAATCGATTCATGATTTTGATTTTAAATTAATCTGCGAATATTTTTCGGGCATGGAACGGCAGGGGCCCGGAAGCCCCGAAGTAACCGTTAAAGCTTTGAGCTTCATTGACAACCTGACAAAAGAATCAAAAATAGTTGATATAGGTTGCGGCACCGGAGGTCAGACGATGGTGCTGGCCAATCATACGCCTGGGCTTATTACAGGCATTGATTTGTTTGTCGACTTTATAGACATCTTCAACGCCAACAGCCGCAGGCTCAATCTCCAGGACAGGGTGAAAGGCATTGTCGCCTCCATGGATAATCTTCCTTTTCAGCAAGAAGAGTTCGATTTAATCTGGTCGGAGGGAGCGATCTATAATATCGGGTTTGAAAGAGGCCTCAACGAATGGCGGAAATTCCTGAAAACAGGGGGCTTTATTGCCGTTTCCGAGGCGTCCTGGTTCACCGAAAAGCGGCCTGTCGAAATCGACGGGTATTGGAAAGATGCCTATCCGGGAATCGACATCATCTCAAACAAAGTCGGACAGATGCAAAAAGCCGGCTATATCCCGATGGCTGCTTTCGTGCTGCCGGAAAATTGCTGGACTGAACATTTTTATGCGCCGCAGGTTCCTGCGCAGGAGAAATTTCTCAAAAAGCATGCGGGCAATAAAACCGCCGAGGCGCTCATAGAAAACCAGCGGCAGGAAGCGGATCTGTATTATAAATATAAAGAATTTTACGGATATGTTTTCTATATAGGAAAAAAGATTTAACGCAAATTAAAAATCAGTATGGGATCCTTCAAAAGGGTAGCCCTGATTGCTGCGCTGCGTGAGCCCGCTTAAGGCATCTTCCTGTCCGGCATTCCGGTTGTGATAAAAAAGAAGGCAGGGCCGCTTTCAGCCCTGCCTAATTGCCGGTTGCACTTACAAACCGGCGGTTATTTGTTCAAATAACTGCTTACTTGAATCTTCTGCGCAGCCCGACAAGTCCCATTAAACCGGTACAGAACAGCAAGAAGGTGGCAGGTTCAGGCACGGCTCCGCCCCCTCTAACCGTTATGGATCCACCGTTGAGGATTGGATTGCCATACGCTATGTTAGATGCGCCCTTGATGTCATTTACTCCATCCCCATAGTTAATAAAACTGAGCGGGCTCGTACCGGGATTGTCGCCGCTGAAGAACAGGGTCGCCAAGGTAATTGGGCCGGCGCCCTGAAGCAGGGCAAGATCCGCATCCAACAGAAAGGAGACTTCCGCCAGGTCGATCAAGCCTGATGTTCCAATAGCATCCTGGAAGGAATCAAAAGGCCCACCCAGCATTGTTCCGAAGGTAACGGCTGTTGCCGTCACGATCAAAGGATCATAAGCGACGTCAAGATCATAGGCAGCAACTATCTCGTTAGCAGCAAGCGTCGCGATGATGTCGACCGACGCCGTGCCTCCCTGGTTGATAGTCTGCGAACTCGGCGCAAAACTAAGCTGCATCGCAGCAGCAGGGCCGCTCGAAAAGAGACCAATCATGCTGAATGCAAATAGAATAAGCAATGTCTTTTTCATCTTTTACCTCCTCAATTCAGCCGTTTAAGGCGCACAGTTGGGGTTCGTGCACTGCAGCACACAGCCTCGTGCGTCGTTGACGGTAATCCAACCATCCCCATCAATATCGCGAACATCACCGGGCTTATTCAGCCCCCGTCCTGACAGGATAATATTGATGTCCGTACGATCAATCTTGAAATCGCCGTTGAGATCGCATTTCGGAATGACCGTAGCATTCAGGATGTTGACATACCAGGGTGTCGCCAGAACAGGTCCCCAGTAAGAATAACCCGTCCATGAACCATTGGCATTTTGATTTCTGACCAGTGCTTCGCAGTAATCTTCCCACCAGTTCCAGGTGTCACCCGGATCCATGGGACCAGCGGCGTGCAAATTCGCAATTTCCGTAGTATTGCCGGTACCGATGGTCAGCTGCAGACCTTTGTAAATACCCCACATGGCATAGGGATGTAAGAAATTTCCATACC